>CAZEPA010000108.1:0-10253 GCA_964513955.1 uncultured Anaerolineae bacterium
CCGAGATCTACACTCTTTCCCTACACGACGCTCTTCCGATCTGTGGGCGGCGGCGGCCGACAGAGCTTCCTTCCCATTGATGGCCTCGAACACGGCATAACCATGGGCGTCGAGAGATGTGCGCAGGAAGCGGCGAATCGCCGGCTCATCATCCACCACCAATACGCGCGGTCCACTATCGTTCATGATGTCTCGCCTCCCGGCGCCACATCGGCAGGCTCGCAGGGCAGAGACACCGTGATGATCGTCCCGCCGCCTGGCCGATTCTGCGCCCAAATCCGCCCACGATGCGCCTCGATAATACCCTGGCAGATCGCCAATCCCAAGCCGGTGCCGCTTGCGCCGGTCGGCCGCTGCACGCGATAGAACTTGCCGAAGATCCGCTCCAGGTCTTCCGGCGGCACACCGTCGCCCCGATCGAGGACGGAGATCTCCAACATGCCGTCCACGACGTGCGCCTGGATGTCAATTGGGGTGTCCGGCTGCGAGTACTTGAGCGCGTTGTCCAGCAGATTGGTCAGCACCTGCGCGATCAGTACGAAATCCATCGGAACGAGGACGGACGGCGCCTCCACGCTGACGGGCCGGCCATCGAGCCGGCGGCCCAACCGGTCGAGGGCGGCGCTGATGACCTCCTGAACATCGCACGGCTCGGCCGTCGCTCTCAGCGCGCCGGCCTCGATGCGCGTCATGTCCAGCAAGTTCCCCACCAGGCGGTTCAGCCGCTCGGCCTCCTCTCGCGCCATCGTGATCAGGCTGCGCTGGGCCGGCGCTTCCAGGGACGCGCCGTCCTCTTCCAGGCTGGAGAGTGTGCCAGTGATCGAGACCAACGGCGTGCGTAGATCGTGCGAGATCGAATTGAGCAGCGCGGCCTGCAGCTCCTCGGTCGCCCGTGAAAGCTGCGCCTGCCGTGCTTGTTCGGCAAGCTCCGCGCGCTCGATCGCCAGGGCGGCCTGGCTGGCAAACGCCTCGAGCAAACGCCGTTGTTCGGGCAGCAGATGCGACGTAGGATCAACCGGCTTGACACCCAACACGCCGACCACCCCGCGCGCGCTCTTGAGCGGAATATAGCGTCCAGAGGCGGCTGACAGTGTGTCGGTGCCACGACCTGCAGGCTCGCCGTGCTTGAAAGCCCATGTCGCGACGGCCAACTCGTTCTCATCCGGTGCATAGCCAGGACTGAATGCGCGGTGTTGAAGCGACTGACCCTCAGGCAACAAGATGACGGAGTCGCGGCCAAAGATCTGGCTGACGTGGCGGATGACAACCTGCAAGATGTCATCCAAGCCGCCGGCCGAAGCCAGGTCGCGGCTGAGCTCGTAGAGGACCACGGCCTGGCCTTCCCCACGCCGGGCCGCGTCGGCTTGCTCGCGCGAGCGCGCCGCGAGGGAGCTGATCACCAGACTGACAATGAACAGGCCGGCGAAGGTCAGAAGATATTCGGTATCCTCCACGGAAAAGCGCAGGCGGGGATTGACAAAAAAGAAATCGAACGCCAGCACGCCAGTCGCGGCCGCCACGATCGCCGGCCCACGGCCGAGGTAGATCGCCGCGACCACCACCGCCGCTAGGTAGAGCATCACCAGGTTAGTCGGCGAGACCAACGCGTGGATCGGCGCCCCGAGTAGGGTGGTGGCCGCGACAATGACCAAGGCCCACAGGTAGCGCTGCCAGGGGCGATGAGGTCGCCAGGGCGAAGGAGAAGCTGCCGGCGCGCCCTCAAGCGCGCCGCTGATCACGTAGATGTCTATCTGGCCGCTGTTCAGGATCAAGCGATCTACCACCGATCCGCGTAGGAGCTCGATCCAGCGCGGACGCAGCGGCTTGCCGGCGATGATCTTGGTGACATTATGCTGGCGCGCGTAGTCGAGGATGGCGTCAGCGACGTTCTGCCCCGACACTGTCACGGCTTTCGCGCCCAGCTCCTCGGCCAACTGGAGGGTGCGCGCAATTTGGTCGCGGCTTGCCTGTGAAAGGCCCGCCGCGCCCGGCGTCTCGACGTGCACAGCGAACCACTCGGCCTTCAGCTCATCGGCCAGGCGACGGGTCGTGCGCACCAGCCTTTCGCTCAAAGGACTGGAACTGATGCCGACCAACAGCCGTTCGCCAGCCGGCCACGGGCCGGGGATGGCGCGCGTTTGCATATAGGCGCGCATCTGTTCGTCCACGCGCTCGGCGGCGCGGCGCAGCGCCAATTCCCGCAGCGCAGTCAAATTACCCATGCGGAAGAACTTCTGGATGGCACGCGCGGCCTGTTCGGGAACGTAGACTTTGCCGTCCTGCAGGCGCTGCAGCAGTTCTGGCGGCGGCAGATCCACCACCTCAATCTCGCTGGCCTCGTCCAGAACGCTGTCTGGCACCTTCTCCCGCACCTCGATACCGGTGATCTGCGCCACGGCGTCGTTCAGGCTCTCCAGGTGCTGTACGTTCATCGTCGTGTAGACGTTGATGCCGGCTGCCAGCAGCTCCTCGACGTCGAGGTAACGCTTGGGGTGGCGCGAGCCGGGTGCGTTGGTGTGCGCCAGTTCGTCCACCAGGGCCAGCTGCGGGCGCCGCGCCAGCACGGCATCCACATCCATCTCAGGCAGGACGGTCGTTCGATAAGCCACCCCGCGCCGCGGGATCACCTCCAGATGGGAAACCAGCGCTTCTGTCTCGGCCCGGCCGTGGGTTTCGACGCATCCGACGACGACATCTACGCCCTCCTTCCGGCGCAGGTGCGCGGCTTCGAGCATGGCGAAAGTCTTGCCCACGCCCGCGGCGTAGCCCAAAAAGATCTTCAGCTTGCCGCGCGCCTGGCGCGCCTCCTCCGCCTGCACGCGGGCCAGGAGATTGTCGGGGTTGGGGCGAACGTGTTCTTCGGACACCGGCATCCTCTGCGGGCGATTGACGATGGCGTCCGTCTCTCGCCTCTGATTGATCGTCTATGGCTTATTCTACCCCATCCAGCGCCAGGTTCAACTTCAGCACGTTGACGCGCGGCTCGCCCAGAAACCAAAACTGGCGGCCTTCAGTATGCTGCGCCACAAGCTGGCGGACAGCTTCGGCATCGAGGCCGCGCGCCCGCGCCACGCGCGGCGCCTGGTAGAGCGCCGCCGCCACGCTGATGTGCGGATCGAGGCCGCTGGCGGAGGCGGTCACCAGATCACCCGGAACCGCCTGGGTGTTGCCTGGATCGGCAGCACGCAGCGCGGTGATGCGCGCGTGAACGGCTTCGAACAGCGCGGGATTGATCGGCCCGAGGTTCGAGCCGGACGACGCCGCGGCGTTGTAGGGGAACGGCGCCGTGGCCGACGGTCGGCCCCAGAAGTATCGGGGATCAGCGAACGGCTGGCCGATCAGCGCGGAGCCGACGATCCGGCCATCTTGGCGTATGAGGCTGCCATTGGCCTGAGCCGGGAACATCGCTTGGGCCAGGCCGGTCACCGCCAGCGGGTAGACCGCGCCGGTCAGAAGAGTAAACAGAGCCAACAGCACGACGGCTGGCCTGATGAATGTTTTCCACATGTTCTCGCGCTTTTTCATGGTTGCCTCCTCCTAGGCCAATTTCAGCCATGTCAGCAGCATGTCAATCAGCTTGATGCCGATGAACGGCGTGAGCAGCCCGCCTACGCCGTAGATCAAGAGGTTGTCGCGCAGCAGTCGTGCGGCCGGCGCCGGCCGATAGGCCACGCCGCGCAGCGCCAGCGGGATCAGCGCAATGATGACGAGGGCGTTGAAGATCACCGCTGACAGGATGGCGCTGGTCGGGGAGGTCAGACGCATGAAGTTGAGCGCGGCCAACGCCGGGTAAGTCGAAATGAACGCGGCCGGGATGATCGCGAAGTACTTGGAGACGTCGTTGGCGATGCTGAATGTGGTGAGCGCGCCGCGCGTCATCAGCAACTGCTTGCCGATCTCCACGATCTCGATCAGCTTGGTCGGGTTGCTGTCCAGGTCCACCATGTTAGCCGCCTCGCGCGCCGGCTGCGTGCCGGTATTCATCGCCACGGCGACGTCGGCCTGGGCCAACGCGGGCGCGTCGTTCGTGCCATCGCCGGTCATAGCCACGAGGCGGCCGCCGGCCTGGTACTCGCGGATCAGCTTGAGTTTCGCTTCGGGCGTTGCCTGCGCCAGGAAATCATCCACACCAGCCTCCGCGGCGATAGCGGCGGCCGTCAGTGGGTTGTCACCGGTAATCATGACCGTCTTAATGCCGATCCGCCGCAGTTGCGCGAACCGTTCTTTCATACCGCCCTTAACGATATCCTTCAGGTGGATGACACCTAATGCCTCGCCGTTGCGCGCCACCACGAGCGGCGTGCCGCCCGTGCGCGCAATCTCGTCCACAGCGCCTCTCAGGTCGGCCGGCGTCGGCCGCTCGAAGCCCTGGAGGTACGTGAGCATCGCGTCTGGCGCGCCCTTCCGAATGTGTGCCCCATCCAGATCCACGCCGCTCATGCGCGTCTGCGCGGTAAATGGGATGAAATGCGCGCCCGTTGGCGCCTCGGGGCCCGCGCCGACAGTGCGGCCGCGCAGGCCGTACTGTTCCTTTGCCAGCACGACGATACTGCGGCCCTCCGGCGTCTCGTCAGCCAGCGAGGCCAACTGCGCCGCTTCGGCGAGGGCGCGCGGATCGGTGTGATTGACCGGGATGAACGCCACCGCCTGGCGGTTGCCGAGCGTGATCGTGCCGGTTTTGTCCAGTAGCAGCACGTCGACGTCGCCGGCTGCTTCCACGGCGCGCCCCGACATGGCAATCACGTTGCGCTGGATCATGCGGTCCATGCCCGCGATGCCGATGGCCGAGAGCAGGCCGCCGATGGTGGTCGGGATGAGGCAGATCAGCAGAGCAATCAGCGCGGTGATCGTGACCGGCGCGCCCTGACCGGCCGCGCGCACGCTGTAGACCGAATAGGGCAGCAGGGTCGCACACACGACCAGGAAGATGATGGTGAAACCGGCCAACAGGATGTTCAGGGCGATCTCGTTGGGCGTCTTCTGGCGCTTCGCACCTTCGATAAGGCTGATCATGCGGTCGAGGAAACCCTCGCCGGGATCAGCGCTGACGCGCAGCAGGAGCCAGTCAGAGAGCAGGCGCGTCCCGCCTGTGACGGCGCTGCGGTCGCCGCCGGCCTCACGGATCACGGGCGCGCTCTCACCGGTGATCGCGCTCTCGTCCACCGACGCAATACCGGCGATCACCTCGCCGTCGGCCGGAACAGTGTCGCCGGCCTCAACCAGGACGCCATCTCCACGGCGCAGCGCCGCCGAGGAAACGAGGTCACATTGGCAGGCGGGGCGCTCCGCCAGCGCGCCGTTCGTAGCCGCCCGCAGCTCACGGAGGATCGCGTCGACAGGCTGCGTTAGCTTCTTGGCCTGGGTCTGATGTCGTGTGCGGCGCAGCGCTTCGGCCTGGGCCTTGCCACGCCCCTCGGCCACGGCTTCAGCGAAGTTGGCAAACAGCACGGTGAACCACAGCCAGATCGTGACGGCGCCGATGAAGGCTGCAGGCGCTTCGCCGCGGCCGACCACGACATGTACCCGCTGCTGGAGGCCGCGCTCCAAGCGCCGCGGTACGCCCGTGAGGACGCGTACCTGTCCGCTGTGACCGTGGTGAGCACGCTGCCCACTTCCACCACGAACATGACGGGATTGCGCACCATCCAGCGCGGATTCAGTTTGATAAACGACTCCAGAATGGCACGCTGGTACAGCTCACGCCGCACTGGAGTCTGTTTCTTGAGTTGGGTAGTCATTGCAACACCTATCCTACTGGCGGCCAAAGACCAGGAGATGCTCGACAATGGGACCAAGCCCTAGCGCCGGGATGAAGCTAAGCGCGCCGACGATCACGATGACGCCAATCAGCCACGCGATGAAGAGTGGCGTGTGCGTGGGTAACGTGCCCGCGCCTGCGGCAACTTTCTTCTTGCTCACGAGCGAGCCGGCCATCGCCAGGGCCGGGATCGCCAGCCAGTAGCGTGAGATCAGCATGACGATGCCGAGCGCCGTGTTGTAGAATGGCGTGTTCGCTCCCAAGCCGGCGAAGGCGCTGCCGTTGTTGCCGGCCGCCGACGAAAAGGCGTAGAGCACCTCGCTGAAACCATGCGCCCCAGGGTTGAAGATGGTGGCGATGCCGCCAGGAACCAGAACGGCCACCGCCGTGCCTATCTTCGCCGCGAGGATCGGGATCAAGAGGATGAGCGAAGCCATCTTCATTTCGTAGGCTTCGATCTTCTTGCCGAGGTATTCCGGCGTGCGGCCGACCATCAACCCGGCGACGAACACCGCGACGATGACGAACGCCAGCATCCCGTACAACCCGGAGCCGACGCCGCCGTAGATGATCTCACCTAGCTGCATCAGCCACATCAGCACCAGTCCGCCCAACGGCATGAAGGAGTCGTGCATGGCGTTGACCGAGCCGTTCGACGCGGCCGTAGTGGCCGTCGCCCACAGCGCAGAGCTAACAACGCCGAAACGCACCTCCTTGCCTTCCATGTTGCCGCCGAGATTCGTGGCGCTTGGCGCCTGGTCAACGCCCAATGCTGTGAGCGCCGGGTTGCCGCTCTGTTCCGCCCAAGCAGCGATGACGATCAGCCCGACGAAGAGCAGGGTCATGGCCGCCAGGAGCGCCCAGCCCTGGCGCGTGTCGCCCACCATCTTGCCAAAGGTGTAGCACAGCGCGGCCGGGATTAGCAGGATCGCTAACAGTTCCAAGAAGTTGGACAGCGGCGTGGGATTCTCGAACGGATGCGCCGAGTTGGTGTTGAAGAAGCCGCCGCCGTTGGTGCCCAGCTGCTTGATGGCGATCTGTGAGGCCGCGGGGCCGACGGCCAGCACCTGCTCGGTGATTTTCTGGCCGTTAGCATCCATCGTCGGTTGCAACAGGTTCGCAGTCTGGTACGGCCGGAAGGTTTGCACCACTCCCTGTGAGACCAGCAGCAGCGCCAGGGTCAACGACAACGGCAAGAGGATGTAGAGTGTGCTGCGCGTCAGATCAACCCAGAAATTGCCGATCGTCTGCGCCGTGTGACGGGCAATTCCTCGCGCCAGGGCGATCAGCACAGCCATACCCGTCGCCGCCGAGACGAAGTTCTGCACGGTCAGCGCCAGCATCTGCGTGAGGTAGCTCATCGTCGTTTCGCCGCCATAGCCCTGCCAGTTGGTGTTGGAGGCGAAACTAACCGCGGTATTGAAGGACGAATCCGGCGCCACCGCCGCCAGTCCCTGCGGGTTGAGCGGCAAGATGCCCTGGAGCCGCTGCAGCAGATAGACAGCCAGGAACCCCAGCAGATTAAAAACCAGCATCGTCAGGGCGTAGGCCTTCCAGGTCATTTCGGCGTCCGGGTTCACGGCCGCGGCGCGATAGAAGAAGCGCTCGACGGGCGCCAGCACGGGGTGAAGAAAGGTCCGCTGACCGCTGTAGACGCGCGCCATGAACCCGCCCAACGGCTTGACGAGCAGCAGCAGGACAACCAGGTAGACAACAGGTAAGAGCCAATCCAACGACCTCATCCGAAATTCTCCGGTTTCAACAGAGCCACGGCCAGATAAATCAGCAGCAACAGCGTGATCAGACCCACGGCCACAACCATCAGGCTCATGCGCTGCCTCCCTTCAGCCGTTCGCACATCCACACGAAACCCCCACTGGCGGCGAAGAAGATCAGCGCCAGGCCCACAAACGCAAGATCGCCCATCGAAACACCTCCACAAGTCACGTGGCGATCAAGCAGCCGGCGCGGCCGTTGACCGTGACGCTGTCGTTACTGTACACCTGAAGCGCGTCAAGCGGCGAACAAGAAAGGAAGAGGCGACGTTAAGAAATGGTCAAGCCTGGGGGATAGTGCGGGTGGTAGATTGCACGAACCACGTCAACCCGGTATAATGCATGCAACGACCCAGGCTGCCAGAGGGACAGACAAGATTCACAGGATATTTGATCCAATGGCATCGTCACCAACGACAAGCTCATCGAGTTTTTGGCCCATCATGCCCAGCCGGTTCACTGCCTTCGCCCGCCGTTGCGGCGCGAGCCGGACTTCGGCGTCACGAGCGTGAATCATAACATGGCAGATCTCATAGTGTGGACAAAGGGATCAAAATGACCACGAAGCCAACGTACTTCGAACCGATCCGCCGCAAGGCAGAGAAACGGTGGAAGCAACTAGAAAAGGATCCAGATCTTGCCGGGCCGTGGCACCAATTGTTCAAACAGGTGCAAAGTCCACGCCACGTTCTCTCCGAGCTGCTGCAGAACGCTGACGACGCTGGCGCAACGTCAGCCTCCGCTTGGGTCGAGAATCAGGTTTTTTGCTTCGAACACAACGGCGAGGATTTCACCGAGGAACACTTCACATCACTGTGCCGTTTCGGCTATTCGAACAAGCGCACCTTGCACACGATCGGCTTTCGCGGCATCGGATTTAAGAGCACATTCAGCCTCGGCGATTGTGTCGAACTCCTGACACCAACTATCGCAGTCTGTTTTTACCGCAACCGCTTTAGCGAGCCGCGCTGGTTGGCACAAGAGACAACCGCCGATGGCAAGACCCGCGTCCGTATTCAGATGCGCGATCACCTTCAAACAGAGGTTGAAGCGAATTTCAACCAGTGGCTCACCAGCCCGTTGTCACTACTGTTCTGCCGAAATATACGTCAGCTGCGTATCGGCCATCGCGACCTCCATTGGATCAGCCTAAGGCCTGGCCCTATTCCTGACAGCAAGTGGATGGCCCTCTCAGGGCAAGAGGATAGTGAATTCCTCCTCATTAACTCTTCACCAGAAGATTTCCCTGAGGAAGCACTACAGGAAATCAAAGAGGAACGGAGCCTCACGGTTGGGGAACACCTCGATTTCCCGCCCTGCAAGGTCGAGATCGTGATGGGAGCAAAGGGGCAGTTGTTCGTCGTATTGCCAACGGGCGTTGAGACCGACCTGCCTTTTGCCTGCAATGCGCCCTTCATACAGGATCCGGCGCGGCTCAAAATCAAAGACCCTGAAACATCACCTACCAACCGCTGGCTACTGGAGAGGGTGGGGCGGCTGGCGGCCTCAGCCATGCTTCGCTGGCTGGGAATGGCCGAGCTATCTACGACCGAGCGCTCGCAAGCGTACCAGTTGCTCCCAAACTTCACATGGAACGATCGAGCAACTGTTGGGGGACTGTGCAGCATCACCATTAGACAAGCATTCGAGCAGACTACAGAGGGGGAGCCGGTGCTCCTGACCGATGATGGTAACCTTGTCGGCGCAAGAGAGAGCATTATCATTCCGAATGAGATCCACGCCATCTGGCCGACGCAACAGCCTTCACGCTTCCTCGACGACAAGAGCCGTCCGGCATTGTGCCGATATGTCGCAGAGGCTAATCGGAGAAACCTCTTGCGTTGGGGCGTGGTGGAGCAGACAAACAAGGAGAAGTTCCTTGACATCCTACAAAACAAACAGTTGCCGACACCAAGACCCTGGCAGAATCTGATGTCTCTTTGGATGTACATCGCACGGGAAATCACAGGCTTCTATTACTCATACAAAGCCTTAACCGCCAAAATCATACCAGTTCAGGATAGTGACGTCCTCTATGCAGCTAATGAAGTAGCGCGCTTGGACGGAAAGAAGCTGGTTCAATCCGTACGCGACTGGGAGTTTTTGACGACCCGCCTGAAGGTAATGGATGAAGATTGGCTCCGTTTTCTGACAACACAACGCCAGGTGGGCACTGATCGGAATAATGCAACTACCCAGCAAGATATCGAAGCGGCAGAAGCGATTCTGCAAGGAGCCCGGCTCAAGGAAGCAAGCAACATTCGGACCGTGATTGACCGAGTCGCAACCCAGGTTCTCTCCGCCGAAAATTCCGGCCTCCAGGACTTTGTCCGACTTGCCCAGATCGCCGCAAGGCTTGACGCCGAGGTGGGAGAATCGTTCACCTACATTGCCGTAGATGGTAGCCGACGCTTGGTCAAGGAGCATGTTCTGTACGACGCTGACGGCAGCCTGAGGGAGCTTCTGCCGATAGAGAGACTGGCAACCGATCTCTTGCATCCCGCCTACGTTCAGACGTTCTTTTCTTGTTCAGAGGAAGATTGGCAAAATTGGGTTTCATCCGGTCATGCTCATCTTCTCACCTTTGCTCCGTTTGTAGAGCGGGAGATTCCGGTTTACTCATGGACACTCGAAGATGAAGCCCGCAAACGCGGCTTGACGGGGAACCTATCCAACCCCTACGTGTCCAGTCAGTACGTTATTAAGGAATGGGACTTTCA
>CAZEPA010000109.1:0-10250 GCA_964513955.1 uncultured Anaerolineae bacterium
CTGATCAGCATCCTGACCGAATTCCGGCCGCAGGAAATCTACAACCTGGCCGCGATGTCGTTCGTGCCCACCTCCTGGCAGCAGCCCGTGCTGACCGGCGAATCCACCGCACTGGGCGTCACCCGCATGTTGGACGCCATCCGCCTGGTGGACCCCACGATTCGCTTTTACCAGGCCAGTTCCAGCGAGATGTTCGGCAAAGTGCAAGAAGTGCCTCAGTCGGAGCACACGCCGTTTTATCCGCGCAGCCCCTACGGCGTGGCCAAAGTCTATGGGCACTGGATCACCGTGAATTATCGCGAGTCATATGGCCTGCACGCCACGTCTGGCATCTTGTTCAATCACGGCTCGCCGCGACGCGGGCTGGAATTCGTCGAGCGCAAAATTTCGCTCGGCGTGGCGGCGATCAAGCTGGGCAGGCAGGACAAGCTCTACCTGGGCAACCTGGACGCGCGCCGCGACCTGGGCTTTGCCGGCGACTACGTGCGTGCGATGTGGTGCATGCTCCAGCAAGATGCGCCGGACGATTACGTGGTGGCGACTGGCGAGACCCATTCGATTCGTGAGATGTGCGAAGTCGCGTTCAGCCACGCCGGCCTCGATTGGCAGGACCATGTGGCGAGCGATCCACGCTTCTATCGGCCGGCCGAAGTGGACCTGCTGGTGGGCGATCCAAGCAAGGCCGGCGCCAAATTGGGCTGGGAGCCGATGGTCAGCTTCAAGGAACTGATCACGATGATGGTGGATTCAGACTTGCAGGGGCTGCAAGCGGGCCGGCGTTTCGCTGACGTGACGGAAATCACGCGGCTCAAGCGCTAAGCGGCAAATTTCAGGAGAACAAGAGTGACAGTACAGATCAAATTTGGCACTGACGGCTGGCGCGGCGCCATCGCTGAGGATTACACGTTCGACAGCGTACGCCGCGCCACGCAGGGCTTTGCAGACTATCTGAAAGCAACCTATCCGCCGGCCGAGGTCACGCGTGGGATCGTGATCGGCGGCGACCGTCGCTTTCTGTCAGAGCAGTTTGCCGCGACCGCGGCGGAAGTGCTGGCCGGCAACGACATCCCGGTGCATTTTTGCGGCGGCGGGATTCCCACGCCCACCATCGCCTATGCGGTGAAGGTGCGCCATGCCCTGGGCGCGATCAACATCACGGCCAGCCACAATCCGCCCACCGATAACGGCTACAAAGTGCGCGACCCCAACGGCGGCGCGATTGACCCCGCTGGCCTCACGCAAATCGAAGATCACATTCCGGCTGCAGTCAGCCGCTGCAAACAGACCGCCTTCAAGACCGGCGTTAGTGCAGGCCTGATTATCGAGTTCGACCCGACGCCGGCCTATATCGAGCAGTTGCAGCGCCTGGTCAACCTGGAACCGATCCGTCAGGCCGGTTTCAAGATCATGGTGGATCCGATGTGGGGCAATGGCGCGGGCTGGCTGACGCGGCTGCTCGGCGGGGCCAAAACCGAGGTTTTTGAAGTCCACAGCGCGCGCAACCCGATCTTCCCGGAGATGCTGCGGCCGGAGCCGATTCCGCCCAATGTCGACGCGGGCCTGGCCGCGGCGCGCCAGGTCGCCGCGGATGTGGTTGCCATCACCGATGGCGATGCAGACCGCTGCGGTTGGGGCGATGAAAACGGCGTCTTTGTGGACCAGTTGCGCGTCTATGCCCTGCTGGCCATGTATTTGTTGGATGTGCGCGGCGAGCGCGGTCCCATCGTCAAGACGCTCAGCACCACCTCGATGTTGGACAAGCTGGGCCAACGCTTCGGCGTGCCGGTCATTCACACCGGCGTTGGCTTCAAATATGTGGCGCCGGCCATGATCAAACATGATGCGCTGATAGGCGGTGAGGAGAGCGGCGGCTATGCCTTCCGCAATCACGTGCCCGAGCGCGACGGTCTCCTCAGCAACCTTTACCTGCTAGACCTCATGGTGCGCACGGGTCAAAAGCCCACGCAGCTGCTCGATCGGCTGTTTGACCTGGTGGGCGGGCCGCACTACTACGACCGCATTGATACCCGCCTGCCTGATCTGGCGTTTGCCGCGGCCGCGCGCCAAAAGTTGGACGTCGCCCAGCCGGTCACCATTGGCGGCAAGAAGATTGTGGACAAGGTGACGCTGGACGGCTACAAGTTCGTCATGGAGGATGGCGGCTGGCTGCTCGTGCGTTTTTCCGGCACAGAACCGCTCATTCGCGTTTATACCGAAACCATGGACCAGGGCGCGGTCCAAGCCATCCTGCAGGACGGCCTGCGCCTGGCCGGTATTGCTGGCTAATCGTTCATGGCGCTCGAACTCGTTGACAGTCACTGTCATCTGACCTGGAACAGCTTCGACGCCGATCGGCCGGAGGTCATCGCACGGGCGGCCGCGGCCGGCGTGACGCGGCTGGTGACGATCGGGACAGACCTGGAAAGCAGCCGCCAATGCGCGGCGTTGGCCCGCGCCTACCACGGCGTCTACGCGGCCGTGGGCATTCATCCCAATGACCTGGGCGCCGGAATAACGCCTGACGACTTGGCTGAGCTGGCGCGCCTGGCCGCTCAACCGCGGGTGGCGGCCATCGGCGAAATCGGCCTGGACTACTACTGGGAGCGCGTGCCGCACCCAATCCAGCAGACGGCCTTCGAGGCGCAGCTCGCCCTGGCCGCCGCCGTGGGCAAGCCGGTCATTATTCATGACCGTGAGGCTCATGCCGATGTGATGGACACGCTGCGCACTTGGGTTCATTCGGATGCGACCCGGCAGTCGCCGCTGGCCCGTCGGCGTTTCTGGGGCGTGCTGCACAGCTTCTCCGGCGATTTGACCCTGGCCCAGGAAGCGCTGACCTGGCCCTTTCTGCTTTCCTTTGCCGGCCCAGTCACCTTCAAGAATGCGCAGGCCCTGCACGCGTTGGTGACGCAGTTGCCCCTCGACCGACTGCTGCTGGAGACCGATGCGCCATTTCTGACGCCGCACCCGCAGCGTGGTCAACGCAATGAACCGGCGCGCGTTACTCTGGTGGCCGAAGCCGTGGCGCGTTTGCTGGGCCGGCCCGTGGCCGATGTGGCCGCGCAGACCACGGCGACGGCCCGCGAATTCTTTGCTTGGAACTCGTCATGAGCCATTCATCCCAGGAATCCCCTTCGACCAATCAACCGTTGACGGCCCTGGTGGCCGCCGACCTGGCCGCCGTCGAGGCCAAGATGCGCGGCGATGAGCAGGGCATTTTCCCTCCCCTGGCAGAGGCCTTTCTCTCGCTCATTGCCAGCGGCGGCAAGCGGCTGCGGCCGACCCTGGCCTTGCTGTCCACGCGTCTGTTTGCGCCCATGTCCAACCAGGCCATCGCCCTGGCCGCGGCCGTCGAAACCCTGCACACGGCCACCCTGGTTCACGATGACGTGATTGACAATGCGCTCATCCGCCGCGGCAGCCCCACGCTCAACGCTTCATGGACCAGCGGGGCCACCGTGCTGGCAGGCGATTACCTGTTTGCGCGCGCCGCCGCGTTTGCCGCAGAGACCGGCAACGTCCGCGTGATCACGCTCTTTGCGGAGACGCTGAAGATCATCTGTGAAGGCGAGCTGCGCCAATTGGCGGCCCGCTATCGGTGGGATCAGCCCAAAGAGGCCTATTACGAGCGCATCTATGCCAAGACCGCATCCCTGTTTGCCGCGGCCACGGAAGGCGGCGCGCTGCTCGGCGCGGCGGCCGAGGAAGACGTCCAACGGTTGCGCGCGTATGGCTACCACCTGGGCATGGCGTTCCAGATCATTGATGACATCCTGGACTTCACCAGCACCGATGCGGTTCTGGGCAAACCGGCCGGCAGCGACCTGGGCCAGGGCACCCTAACCTTGCCCGTTTTTTACTTCATCCAGGAAGCAGCCGATCGCAGCGCCGTGCTTGAGCCATTGGAGGCGTGGGCCGCGGCCGATGGGCACGCTGCCACGCTCGACCTGGTCGCGCAGATTGCCCAATCCAACGCCATTGCCCGCGCCTATGACGAGGCCGCGTCCTTCATCGCCCAGGCCGTGGCCGCGCTGGAGCCGCTGCCCGCCAGCGAGGCCAGCATGGCACTGCTCGAGCTGGCAACCGGCACCCTGGGCCGTCACCGTTGATGACCGGCGAAACGACGCGCGCGGCCGGCTCGACTGCGGTTCGACAGGCTCACCGCACGGGGCCTGAGCTGGTCGAAGGCCTCGCCGAAGTCGCGCCTGCGCTCGATCTGTCCGTGTTGATCGTGTCCTGGAATGTGGACAGCCTGCTCAGCCGCTGCCTGACCTCTATCGAAGCCCAATCCCAACCGACGGCGTGGCCGCAGATACGCTATCTGCCGTTGTCCCCAGGGCAGGCCCCGGCCGCGCTGGAAGCCATCGTGGTTGACAATGCCTCGGCCGATGAGACCGTGGCACACGTCCGGCGGGACTTTCCGTGGGTGCAGGTGCAGGCCAACGCCGATAATGCTGGCTTCAGCCGCGGCAACAACCAGGCCCTGGCGCGCAGCCGCGGCCGCTGGCTGCTCTTCCTCAACCCCGACACCGAGGTGCGACCGGGCGCGCTGGCTGCCATGCTGCGCTTCATGCAGGCCCACGCCGAGGTGGGCGTGGTCGGCCCCCGGCTGATCTACCCCGACGGCAGCGTGCAATCTTCGCGCCGGCGCTTTCCCAGCGTGTGGACCGAGTTCTGGGAGAGCACCCTGCTGGAACAGTGGTGGCCGCACAATCCGTGGGCGCGGCGCTATCGCCTGGAAGATACGCCAGACGCCGCCGAGCAGCCGGTGGATTGGCTGGTGGGCGCGTGCCTGTTGATTCCGCGCTCGGTGATGGAACAGGTAGGCGGCTGGGACGAGGGCTTCTTCATGTACTCAGAAGAGCTTGACCTCTGCCGCCGCATCAAACGAGTCGGCTGGCAGGTTGTTTTCACCCCGCAGGCCGAGGTGATCCATCACGAAGGCAAGTCAAGCGAACAGATTGTGGCCGCGCGCCACCTGCGTTTCCAGGCCAGCAAGGTGCGCTACGTGCGCAAATATCATGGACGCCTGGCGGCCGGCGGGCTGCGGCTGTTCTTGCTCGCCACCTATGCCTGGCAGATGCTGGAAGAAGCCGCCAAGTGGCTGCTTGGGCACAAACGCCCGCTGCGCGCCGAGCGGGTCGCAGCCTATTGGGGTCTGCTGCGGAGCGGACTGAAGATGTAACCAGAAGAAACCAGGTTTCTGGCCGAGAGCTGGTTTCTGGGAACGACATGCGCATTCTCTTGCTCACCGGTGAATTTCCCCCGCAGCAGGGCGGCGTAGGTGACTACTCGCACCTCCTGGCGCGCGCGCTGCTGGCGCAAGGCCATGCGGTCGAGATTATCACCACGCAGCCGCAGTCTGCGAGCAGTGCGCTGCCGCCCCTGCAGCCGGCCGTGACCGTGCCGCGCTGGGATTGGCGCGCCTGGTCAACGATTCGCGCCGCGATCGAGCGCCTGCAGCCCGATGTGATCCTCATCCAGTATCAAACCGCGGCCTACGGTCTGCATCCAGCGATCAACCTGCTGCCAGGCTGGCTGCGTTTGCGCCTGCGCGGCCGGCGCCCACGCCTGGCGACCACCTTTCATGACCTCAAGTTTCCTTATTTATTTCCCAAGGCTGGGCCGCTGCGCATGGCCGCGGTGCGTTTCCTCGCGCGCCAGAGCGACGCGGCCATCGCGACGAACATGGAGGACTGGCAGACGCTGCAGCAGTGGGGCCTGCACGCGTTCGACGGCGCTGCCTCTGTGAGCACGCGCGGCCGCTTGACCGCCATGATTCCGATCGGCAGCAACGTGGCATGCGCCCCGCCGGTCGGGTTTGAGCGAGACGCCTGGCGCGCGCGTTGGGGCGTGCAGCCGCAGGACTGGCTGCTCGGCTATTTCGGCTTCCTCAACGCCAGCAAAGGCGGCGAAGTGCTCGTCAACGGCCTGGCGCACCTGGTGCAGCAGGGCAGACCGGCGCACCTGGTGATGATCGGCGGCCAGGTGGGCAGCAGCGATCCGACCAACCAGCGTTACCTGGCGCACGTGCATGAGCAGATCAAGCAGCTCGCGCTGCAAGACCGGGTACACTGGACTGGGTTCGTGTCGGCGAGCGAAGTTTCGGCCCATCTGCTGGCCGCGGATGTGTGTGTGCTGCCGTATCAGGATGGCGCTGGGCGCAGCCGCGGCAGCCTGATGGCCGCGCTGGCGCACGGCCTGCCCATCGTGACGACGCAGCCGCACTATCCGCTGCCCGGCTTCCGCGATGGCGCCAACCTGCGCTTTGTGCCGCCGGCCGATGCAGCCGCCCTGGCCGGCGCCGTGACCGAGCTCATGACCAATCCTGCGCTGGGCGCGCAGTTGGCGGCCGGGGCCGCAGCTTTAAGTCAGCAGTTCACCTGGCCCGCGATTGCACGTCAGCACATCGCCCTGTTCGAGGCGTTACCGTAACGCGAGCCTTTGGCTGGCCGCGGATGTTCATCAATCGCTTATTTGGCTGGCGGTTTGGCGGCCGGGGAGATAATGACCATCGGCGTGTACATGCGGTAAAGATTGACTTTCCAGGTCCCCAACAAAAGCCCATCTGGCAGCGTTTGAGCTGATTCGGCTGTAAGGGGAAGGCGTTCCTGCGTTACGGGATCATACAAGCCGGCTACCAGCTGATAGACCCCAGAGGGCAGCGGCGCGACAGGCACGCGCAGGCGGTGCGTGTCGGTGATGGTTTCGCCGGGCAGCCACATCCCCGAAGGGTATCGCTCCTGCGTGAGGGATTTATCGGCGCCGGCCTGGAAGTTGCCCTGGTCGTCCAGGAGATGCAGATAGAGGGTGTAGTTGGCGCGCGGCGGCGCCAGCGCCCGCCAGGTAAAATCGAGCGTTATTTCGTCCCCCAGCCCCAGGGCGGGCGGCAGACCCGTCACTTGCTGTAACGCGATTTCCTCGCCAAAACGGGCCGCCGGCGCGCCGACCTCTTGCAGCGGCAGGTTAGCCGTCGCCAGGCCAATGCGAATCGGCGTGCTGTAAACAGCATCTCCCTGCACATTCCCGGCCTCGTCCAACACCGGCACATCAGTCTCCGACACGGCGTTTGGGCAATACAGCGAGATCTTTACCTGGCCCGCGATGGGAAGCGTATTGGCCGGCGCGGCCTGGACATAGAAGCGATAGCGGTCGCGGAAGATTTCGCCTGGCTTCCACAGCGATGTCGCGAAGTTCCCCTTGCCTGGCAGGTGCGCGGCCCCGCCAAAGTAGGTTTTATCTGCAGTCATCAAATGAACCCCAACCACATAGTTGTTGGGCGTTGATTTCAACGCGCGCCAAACGAGTGTGACGTCCACCGGCTCAAACGGCGCGACAGAATGGGGCTCCACCTTGATCCCCACCAGCTCGGCGATATCTCCCAGGAAAGCATAGGTCGGCTGTTCGCCCGGCTGCAAGGCGGCATCAGCGGCCAGCGGCGGCGCGGCGTAGGTGGGACGGAGGACGCCTGCTGGAACAAAGAGGCCAACCGCGATGACGATCCCGGCCGCCAGGTACGCGCCCAACCAGGGAAAACGCCGCGTGCGCAGGCTGCTGCTTCCCCAGACCAGGAGAAAACCCATGACCGAGAACATCGGCAGCAAATAGCGTCCGCGCGCCGGCTGCAGGTTGATGAGGAAATAGAGAAACCACCAATTGATGACAATCACGAGCAGGCTGATGGCTGCCAGTTGATTGACTGACAATTTGTCCCGTTGGGCATACCACTGATAGAGAATACCGAGCGCAGCCAGGCCGGTCAGAACGGCCAGCAGCGTCAGCAGCCATTCTGGCAGCGTCACGAAATCTGCGCCCAGCAGCCCCCAGAAGGTCATGAAGGTGAACTTAACGCCGCTGGTCAGACGGGTTGCCAGTTCGGGCGCGGAGAAGGCGCTTAACCATGAAATTTTGGTCGTGATCGGTTGAATCAGGTTGGGATAATTGATGAAGTAGTTGCCGTAGAGCTGTTTGTTGCGCAGTAACCACCAGGTGGGCAGCAGGGTCTGGACGGCGATGATAAGCCCCAAGGCGCGTAGATTGCGGTTGAGACGCGCATTGCCAACCCGCCACGATTTGACGAGCAGGGCGACGCCGGTCAATGAGACGATCGGCAGCAGGACCACACTGTTGTATTTGGTAAGAAAGGCCAACGCCATGCAGATGGTTGCCAGGGCAAAAGAGCGAACGCTTACGCCTGCTATCACGCTGCGCAGACAAAAATAGATGCACCACATTCCCAGCATACCAACCAGAATGTCGTTGTTGATGACTGACGCCGCAAAGGTATAGGTCGGCACGAAACCAACGACGGCCATCATGAGCGCGGGGAGGGGCGTGGGGCCGGGGCGAAAAATCAGCCGGCCGCTGCGATAGACGGCGACCAGGCCTAAGAGGCCAAACAGGGTCGAAAGCACGCGAATCAGGCGAACGGCTAATGTGGTTCCCTGGTAGGGAAAGGCCTCACGCGGGGTATGAATCGCCACGTTGTAACCGCCATCCACGTGGTTTGAGTGAATACTGTAATGATTGGTTGGCGGCCACCATGTATCGCTGGTGTCCAGCCAGAAGAAGGTGACGCCAGCCAGAACGTAGTACAGCGGTGGTTGGCGGAATTGGTGCTCGGAGTCTTGAACATCAGCGCCCAGCGGGCTTTGGCACTGGTCGTTTGAGGGGAGGATCGGCCACTGATAGGATGCCGGCGGAAGGTCGTGTTGGCTCTTGACGTATTGGATGTAGCGATAGTGAGACACCTCGTTGTCGGATTCACCGATAGGCAAGGTGACGTTATACCAAAGCGCGAGACCCACAAAGACGAGGCCAATCACAACGGCCAGGCGATGTTCACGAGCCTTCAGACGTGTTGTCTCAACGATCTGAGCCATCTGTTTCGATCGAAACCTAACCCGGACAAGCCCGAACTGAGCTAGATGACTCACACGAAGACACCCAAGCGCCAAATGTCAACCGATTCCGTTGTGGCTTTGTGTGAGAATTCTTTAACGCTTTCGACCGCAAGTGTAGAGGGTGTCACCCTATTTGGCAAATTCGCTTACGTGATGAAATTTGCTACTGATTGAACAGCGCATTGAGCGCGGGCTGCGCCATGCCTGCGCCCAGCCCGGCCATCAGCAAGACGCGCGCCTTCTGCGGATTGAGATCACGCGCAAAGATGGCGCCGGCCCTGAGCAAGGCAATACCGCCGCCGCTGTATGCGTAGACCGGCCGCACTTCACCGTACGGCACACGACTGGCAATCACCACCGGAATCCCCATGCTGAGGGCGCGCAAGATGCCCTGGAAGAGCGCGTCATTGACATTGCCCGCGCCCACAGCTGTGATTACCAGGCCGCTCGCGCCGGCCGCCAGCGCGGCCTTGAGCGCAAAATTGTCCACGCCCGCATACATCGGAATAATATCCACACGCGGCAGGCGCGTGGGCAGCGGCAGATGCGTGCGCGGCGACCAGGCGCCGCTGTAACGCACGCGCCCCGCCTTGACTCGGCCCAGGTCCGGCGGCAGCACCGATTGAAATGCGTCTATGTCCGAAGTGTCAATTTTGGTCACCCGGCGCGCCGACTGGATATTGCCATTCATTACGACCAGCACGCCGCGACCACGCGACCTGGCATGAATGGCGACGGTCGCCGCATCCAGCAGATTGCCCGGCCCGTCCGGCTCAGGATCGGAGGCCGCGCGCATGGCGCCGGTGAGGATGATGGGGACTTCGGTTGGCACGGTCACATCCAGGAAAAAGGCAGTCTCCTCCATCGTGTCCGTGCCGTGCAAGATGACAATCCCCGTTGGCCGGCGCTGGCCCGCCGAATCCACCGCGGTCAACGCTCGAATCCGCTGCGCCAATTGCAGCCAGGTGTGCGGCTGCATCTGCTCACTGGGAATGTTGGCAAACTCCTCCACGACGATCTCGCCCAGGGCGCTCAGCGCAGGAATGCCGGCCACCAGGTCCGCGCCGCTGAGGGTCGGCACTGGCCCGCCGCTGATAGGATCCAGGCGCATGGCAATCGTGCCGCCGGTAGCGATGACGTGGACGGTGGGTTTGCGTCGTGGGCTGCTGCTCTGCTCGCTCATGATGACCTGCCTGACCTGGGGTGTGCTTGGATCGGAATCAGTACAACTGTTTTTAGCACATTTCAACCCGCTTGCCAAAAAGGCGCATCAGAATATTCAAGCAAAGTCACCAAAAAGGTCGCCACGCGGTAAGTCGCCAGCGCGCTGCGTAATGCTCTTTTAAC
>CAZEPA010000110.1:0-2581 GCA_964513955.1 uncultured Anaerolineae bacterium
GTGGGCTTGGCGATGGTTGCAGCGATTTCAATCGCCGGACCTCCGGCCTGCCCCCCAGTTTGAAATGCACCGCTCCACGGCTGGCCCTTGACGTCAGACCTGTCCAGTATTACAATCGGTCATGTCCATCTGCTGCATTGCCTGACTTCCTCCGCCTTGCGCACCCGTGAACACGAAGCGGCGAGCGCGCCCCGTGGCCGCTTTTTTCCTCAATGGAGGGCCGTATGTCAGCGTTTCAGATCGGTTTCCGTCGTGCGGCATCCGGGCCGCGTAGGCGCCCACCCCAGCCACACCGACGCCTGCTTGGTTTGGTCGTTCTGTGTCTCATCGCATGGCCGGTGTGGGCCTATGCCCAGACCTATCCCCAGTCGTTGATTTCCGTTCAGAATGACTTCCTGCGGGTGGATGCCAACGACAGCGGGACCTACACAGGCGCCTTCGTCGTCGGCACCACGGGCGGCGACCCATCCACAGCCAATGATGACAACGCACGCCTGTTGTACGGTTTTTCGCCCAATGGGCAGAGCAACCCCTATTCGTCGTTTGTCACGCTGCGCCTTGTCATGAACGGTGCGCCCGCAGACGTGGTGCTGTCAGGCCAAACGCCCATACAGCCGCCCAGCGTGGTGGGCAGCGAAATCGTCACGATCTGGAGCATCCAGGGGGTGCGGGTTGAACAGCACCTCTCCCTGGTGAACAACCCATACACCGGTCGGCCGGACACTACGCGTATTGAGCATGTGCTTGTCAACGAGAACAGCCAGGTAACCACAGCGGGAATTCGCGTGATGTTCGATGTAGAAATTGGCGGCAATGACGGCGCGCCCTATTTTATCCCCGGCGCCGGAAATCTGACCAACGAGCGCGAATTCACTGCCGTGGATATGCCCCCGTACTGGCGCGCGTTCGAGAGCCCGACATTCGATCCTGCACTGCTCAAGGGTCAGGGACTGCTGACCGGCGGCCAGGCGACCACCCCCGATCGCTTCATCGTGGCGCGCTGGGGCAGCCTCAGTCAGACCGCGTGGGATTACACCGCGGATCCAAACCAGGCTTTCACCAGCGACAGCGCCGTGGGGGTTTACTGGAATCCCGCCGAGCTGGCCGCCGGCGCGACGCGGCGTGTGGTTACTTTCTATGGCCTGGCCGGCGAAGGCGGCGGCGAGACCTGGATGGATGGGCCGGCCGCGCTGGACTGCGGCGGGTTCACCTTCAGTGTCACCCACTGGATTGTCAACCGCTCCCTGCAGACGTGGACAGGCGCGCAAACGACGATCAGCCTGCCGACTGGTATGCACCTGGGGCCTGGCGAGGATGCGACAAAAACATGGCATGATCTCGCCCCTAACGACGCGCGCTCCGCCACCTGGCAGATCATCGCCGATCCAGTCAGCGCGCCGGCCGTCCTGCATGTGGGCGCGACAGCGACCTTTGTCAGCGGGCCCGGCGCGCTGACGGCCGGCAAGGACATCGCCGTGCCCTTCTGCCCCAC
This sequence comes from uncultured Anaerolineae bacterium, assembly GCA_964513955.1. Taxonomy (GTDB): domain Bacteria; phylum Chloroflexota; class Anaerolineae; order SSC4; family Amarolineaceae; genus Amarolinea. The sequence goes on from CAZEPA010000110.1 coordinate 1,493, forward strand.
GCCAACCCCCACAGCGACTGACACTCCGACCACCACACCGACTTTTACATTCACGCCGACCGCCACCTGGACGCCAACGCCCACCAACACGCCCACGCGCACGCCAACCCCCACAGCCACATCCCTGGGGCCAACAGCCACGCCCACGGCGACGCGTCCAGGGCCGACCGTCACGCCCACTTCAACACCAACTGCCACCCAGCCAGGCCCAACCGCAACTTCCACCCCGACGGCCACGCCGACCAGACCCGGCCCAACGCCCACGCCGACGGCGACCAGCACCCGAACCCCGCGACGACTGGGCTCGCAGACGGTCCTGTGGAATAACCGCACCTGGCAGGGCGTCACCGGCGGCAACGTGCCCTTCATCACCACGTGCGGCAGCGCGGCCGCCATCGGCACCGTGGTGGAGATCTTCGGCGAAGCGCCGCTCAGCGTGATCTTGAAGGATGATCGCGGGCGCGTGATCGGCCAACTGAACTGGGTCAACAGCACGCCCGGCGGCAACCTGTATGCAGGCGTCGGCCTGAGCGCCGGCATCTACCAGGGAGGCGTGCCGCAGGTGTTTCACATTCACAAAGAGGCGCTGTACGCCGACGGCCTCATGCTGACCGATCCGGTCGCCGTTCATAAGGAGCTGTGCGTTGACCCCAGCGGCTACATCTATGACAACAGCAGCCAGGCGCGCGTGCCAGGCGCGGTGGTCACGCTGTATCGCCGCGACCCTGTGCTGGGCGATGTCCTGTGGAACGCGTGGGACTATGAGCAGTACAACCCGCAGGTCACCGATGCCGACGGCCGCTACGGCTGGAATACGCCGGCTGGCAATTTCTTCATCCGCATCAGCAAGCCATGCTATGCCGATACGCAAAGCTACGTCGTTACCGTGCCGCCGCCTGTGACTGATCTGAACGTAGGGATCGCACCGATTGCTTGTTCGCCGCTGATCGTGAGCAGCGTGGCTGCCTTCGATGGCGATGGCAACCCGGCCGTCCGGCTGCTGCCTGGCCGCGCGCTCGGCGTCGTGTGGACCTTGTCCAACAGCGGAGCGGCGCCTGTCAGCGCACAGATCAGTGTGCGTCTGCTCAA
>CAZEPA010000110.1:2681-10153 GCA_964513955.1 uncultured Anaerolineae bacterium
TTACGCCGCCAGCGCCTTGTCAATTTCCGCTTTCGTGGCCGCGATGGCCGCAGCCAGGTCCTCATCGCTCTTTTGCAGCTGCGCCAATTTATCTTCTAACTGGTTCAGCGTGCGCACATAGCGGCCGCGCAACTGGCCTTCCTCGCCCTGCTCCTTGAGCGCCCCTAAATTGCCCTGCACCACCTTCTGCTGATTGAAAATGGCCTGGCGTTCAACGTCATTCTTGCGCACGCCTGCTTCATGCTCGGCCAGGCGATTGTACAGGGCCAGGATGGCCTTGATGCGGTCGAAAGTGGCTTGGTCAAGCTGATGATCGTGCAGCCAGCGCTGCAGCGCGTCGAAGCGCTGATTGCGAATCTCCTCGCGGCGTGCAGTCAGGCGGCGCTGCGCGGCCGCAAAAGTTGACATACCGTGCGCCTTCACCTGCAGCAGGTAGCGATAGGCATCGGCGGTCGTCTCCGCGGGATCTGGCGTTTCGTGCGGTGTGTAATTCGCCAGGCGCGGATGCTCGATGGTGACGCTGACTGGCTGGTCGTTGTGATTTTCCACGCGGTAAGAGACGCGCTGAATCTGATACTCCTGGAAGGAAAGCAGCCCATTGGCGATGTTGACTGAAACGAGCACCTGCTCGCTGCTCGGTTCTTCCGTCACCTTCACACCGAGGTCCACCGCATAAGCCAGGAAAATCTCGCCGCCGGGCGCGGTGAAGGGAAGCATCGCCTCGCCCGCGTACTCGCCGCTCTCCACGACGGTCAATGGCCCGCGCTCAAGGGTCAGGCCGGTGTCGTTCTTGAAGCGCGCCGTGATGACCGGATTGAGCGGGTGCTTGCGGCCGTTGTAGATGCGCTCCTTGCGAAAAACCGGCCGCGCCTGCAAGATCGGCACCAGGGCTGAGCGGCCGCGCTTGACCGTCACCGGGTTGGCGACCACGTAGCTGAAGAATTCACCCTGCGCCTGGCCCGTGGCCGCCACCACGGTGGATTCGGCCAGATCGGCGACGCTCATCTTGGCCATCGGCGCGGCGGCCACCATGTCAGCCGCCAGGGGCACACTGCGGCCCAGCGCGCGCATTCCACCCCGCGTCGGCGGCGCTTCCGGGGCGGCTGACAGCGCCTCCGCAAACTCGACCGGTCGCGCCACCGCGCGCGCCTGCTCTTTGACCACTGGCCGCTCCGGCGTGAACGAGGTGTAGAGGTCATAGATGAAGCTGACCGGCATCCCGGCAACGAACGTCAGCTCAACGTTCTCCAGGTCCTCATCGAACGTGTTATCGAACAGCCCCCACCCCTGCAGCAGGCTGGTCGGCTTGCCATTCTGTTCATCGGCCACCAGGCGATAGCTGACGCGCCAAACAGGGCTGGGCGCAATGTAACTGAGCACCACATCGGAACGTCCCGGCGACAATCGCACCGTCACCGACCGTTTCTCATCCTCCATGAGGCTGGTTTCCAGAAAGAAAGCCAGGTCGCTGGCGGCGCGTGCATCCACCAGGGTCAATCGTTGAATGTCCCCCACCTTGATCGTGCGCACTGTTGCCTGCGCGGGTATGTAGACGGACAGCAGCGTGGCGGTCAGCGGTTCGCGTTCGCCAGGCAAATCTACGCCGACGGCAAGGCCGGACATGGTTTCAGTCGTAGTCGTCACCTCAACGCTGCGCCCGCGGACGTCGCGCAGCAGGTCACGGAGGCTAGATTCATCCGAAAGGTGAATGGACGCGCGGGCCAGAAGCGCGGCTTTGTCCTCCGGCGTGGCATAATCCATACCGAGCACCTGCCCCCCGCCTACCGTGAACGCGGTCAGGCTCTTGAGGATATCGTTCATCTCATCTTTGCGGAACTGCACGGAGGTTGTGTCGCCTTCGACCGCGCCTCGGCGCTGGTAGAAACCAACGCCATGCTTGTAGAGAGTCATTTTGACAATGGGAAGGGTATTCATAGCGCGTACGCCTTTCTGCGAAAAAACGAGACATCGGAAGCCGGTGCTAACTTCCGATGTCTGTGAATCATGTGATCTTGCCCGCATCAGCCAATTTCCGGCCCTGGTCGGGGAGCCGCCAGCGAACGCCGGGTTACACCTGATGAATGCGGCAGTAGGATGAGCCTGGCAGAGCCATATTCTTGCACGGCCGGCCCGATTTGGTCATGGCCTGGCAGGCTGCGGGTGCGCTCATCAGCGCCGGCTCCTCGGCCAGGGCGACGTGCGTGCCGTTCGTAGGCGCGGCCGGCGTGCTGAGCGCCCGCGGCTCGGCATCCACCAGGAGCGCAGCGCCGCCGGTCGTTTGCGTCTCGTGCACAATCAGCGGCACGGCAGGCCCGCTTGGCACGGCCAACTCTTGCGCCAAATCGGCGACTCGATCCGTCCCCTCCGCGGCGGGCGCAGCATCCTCCTCCACGGGAATCTCCAGGGCGGGTCGTCGCCGCGGCCGTTTGGCCGTTGTGGGGCCGCTGGGTTCTGGTGCAGCGATGGCAGCGGGCGGTTCCGCTGGCGCTTCCAGCGCGCTCTGCGCCAGGGCCTTCTGCTGCGCAAAAGCCAGGAGATCCACAAATTCCTCTTCAAAGTATTCGTTGATCTTCTCCGGGTCTGGCACCAGTCCCGTGTCGGTGGCGATGCCCAAGACCACGTTGTCATTGTAGCTAAAGATGCTCACGCCCAACCCCATGCGCCCTGACTGCGGCACCCAGAACATGCTCGTTTCGATGCGCTCACCGGCAAAATAGATGGCCTGGCGTGGGCCGGGTACGTTGGTCATCACGGCAGACGATTTCAGTCCAAAAATGTTAACCATCTGCTCGGCCACTTGCAGGGGCATCATCCCCAAGGTATTGAGAATCTGGAAGGCCACAACCGCTTCGGGCGTGTTCTTGATGTCGTCCATGCGCTGCTTCAGCTCGTGCAAACGCTCCATCGGGTCAACCAGGTAGATGGGCAAAGAGAGGTAAATGAGGCCAAAGTGATTGCCCAGCTTGTAGGCTTCTGCGAGTGGGCGCAGGTTGACCGGGACCATGGCGCGGATGTTGATGCCGTCCGTGGGGTCGTTGCGATACTCCATGTAGCGGCGCAGCGCGCCGGTCATGGCCGTCAGCAGCACATCGTTGACCGTGCCGCCCAAGACCTTGCCGATCAATTTGACATTGCTGAGCGGAATGGGCTGCGACCAGGCGGCGCGCTTGCTCACGCCAAGAGCGCCTTTGTAGACTGTGCGCGGATCAGGCCCGATCAGCAGGAGTTTACCGAGGGCTGCGGCTGCGCTAGCGCCTTGGGTTGCCAGGTTCAGGGCATGGCCAGGATTCGTCAGGGTCTCCAGGCTCTCGTGAAGCAGGGTGTCGGTCACCTTGCGCGCGGTGGACACCATGCCCAGGGCGCTGCGCAAAGTGCTTTCCAACCAACCAGGTTGATGGTGTTTTTCACGCTGTGGGGGCGTCGGATAGGGCGCGTCTGGCTCGGTATCGGTGCTGGCCAGCATGACATGCATCAGTGCGATGCCATCGGCAATGCAGTGGTGCAAGCGCATCAACAGCGCGCTGCCCTCGCCATAATTCTCAATGTAGTGCATCTGCCACAGCGGCTTGGAGAAATCGAGCGGCGTGCTCATCAGATCGCTGACAAATTCTTGCAGCGTCGCCTTATCGCCCGGAGGCGGCAATGCAATGCGGTGAATGTGCGCATTGAGATCAAAATTGTGGTCGGTGACCCAGTAGGCTTTGCTGCCCTGCTGCACCACTTTGTGCTTGAAACGACTAAAACGATCGAGCCATCGGTATTGCACGGTGTCGCGCAGGCGGGTAATGTCAAGCGGTTTGTCAAAAATGTAAAGGCCCGTCACCATCATCAGATTGGTTGGGTCTTCCATATGAAGCCAGGCCGTGTCTACATTGCCCAGCGGAATCCCATAGCGGATACTGTCAGCCATCGCCCCCTCCTCTGTCAGCGCTTCGCTGCCTACGAATCGCTTACCCGAAAGTTCGCCCTGGCCGATCTACCGACCGGTTCATGACGCACGGCTTCGAATAGGCCCTTCACGGCGCTTGTTTATGAATACAATATAAATCCGACACGCGAAAAAGTCAATCCACTTCGAGCGCCTGTGCGAGATCAGCGATGATGTCGGCCGGATCCTCGATGCCAACCGACAAGCGAACCAGGCCCTCACCGATGCCCACCTCCGCGCGCTGCGCGGGCGTCAAGGCTCGGTGCGACGCCATGACCGGGTAGAGCACCAGGCTGTAGACATCGCCCAGCGAAGTGCCGGTCAATACCAGGTGCAGGCGCTCCAGAAAGCGCAGCACCTGCGGGCGCGCGGCCGCGTCCAGCACAAAGCTCACCATGCCGCCGTAGGCCGGCTGGCCGTCGGGTGCAGCCAACAGTCGCTGCGCCAACGCATGCTGCGGATGATCGGAGAGGCCGGGGTAGTTCACCTGCGCCACGCGTGGATGCTGGGCCAGCCAGGTTGCCACTTGCTGTGCGCTGGTGCAGTGCTGCCGCATCCGCAGCGGCAGGGTCTTGAGACCACGCAGAGCCAGCCAGGCTTCGAACGGCGAAAGATTGGCGCCCAGCATTTTCAACTGATCAAAAAGGCGGGCTTCATGCGCCTGCCGCGTAATGACGACGCCGCCCAGGACGTCGTCATGCCCACCGATATACTTGGTGAGTGAGTGAACGACAAAATCAGCCCCGTGTTCAAGCGGTCGCATCAAGTACGGTGTGGTGAACGTGCTGTCCACAATCACGCGCGCGCCGGCGGCGTGCGCCAGGTTCACCAGGCCCGGTATGTCGGCCACCTTGAGCAGCGGGTTTGAAATCGTTTCACACACGAGCGCGGCTGGCGCATGCGTCTGGAGCGCTGCCGCCACCGCCTCCCGATCGGTGATATCCACAAAGTGCGTGGTAATCCCTTGGTCGTTGAACAGGCGGTCGAGCAAGGAATAGGTGGCGCCATAACAATCACGCGCCGCCACCACGTGTGCGCCCATGTTCAGGCCAGCCGCCAGCAGCGCCGCATGCATAGCCGCCATGCCCGAGGCATAGGTCAGCGCAGCATCGCCGCCCTCCAAATTGGCGAGCGCGGTCTCCAACGCCCGCGTCGTGGGGTTGCCGTAGCGCCGATAGACAAAGCCGTCTTTGGCGCGGCCGAAGACGGCATCCAGGTCTTGCATCTCATCGTACAGATACGTGACGGCCGGGTGAATCGGCGTGGTCGTGGGTGTATAGTCGGGCATGGGCAAACGCTCGCCGGCGTGGACCGCCCGCGTGGAAAAACTGGTCATCAGATGATCGCTCCCCGTGCAGCAAATGTAGGCGCCAGCGTGCTGTTCGTAGGCGCCAGCAGAAAAGCCAGTGTACTTCGCTCGCGGCGGCCTGTCAAAACCGCTGCGCACCAAGCGCGGCCAACTTTTGGCTTGACCCGTGCTCTTGTGGTACGATAGGCGCCGGTACAGACTGCATCAGCCATACGCTCAACTTGTTGACTGCTCAACCTCATCCCATAGGATTTGCGGTGATGACACACTACCTGACCAAGAGTACGGGCGGCAGCGCCGTAAACAGCGCGCCGGGCGATGAGCCGCTTCAAGCAGACTCTCGCCCGCGCGTGCGCGTTTGGCTGCCTCCGTCGAGCGATCAATCAGGCGACCGCGCCCTGGCCCAGGCGCTTGAGCAGGTGCTCGTGACCAGCGGCCGCCCCTTCCATCTTCATCAGAGCGGCGCGGCCACCAGCCACGACGCGGTAACGCCGACGCGCTACTCGGTGGTGCTTCCTGTCTTCAATGAAAGCGAAACTCTGCCTGAGCTTCATCGGCGGCTGAGCCTGGTGATGGAGGCGCTGGCCGAAGCGTACGAAATCATCTTTGTAGACGATGGCAGTCGAGATACCTCAGGCGAGCTGCTGCACGCCTTGCAGACCAGCGACGCCCATGTGCGTGTACTGCGCCTGTCACGCAATTTCGGCCATCAATCGGCCATCAGCGCCGGGATTGACCATGCGCGCGGCGACGCTGTCATTGTGATGGACGCCGATCTACAAGATCCCCCAGAAGCGCTGCCCGAACTGCTGACAGCGTGGCGTCAGGGCCACGATGTGGTCTATGCGGTTCGCCAGGATCGCAAGGAAAATGTGTTGAAACGCAGCGCCTATGGTCTCTTCTACCGCCTGCTGCACAAAGTGGCCAACGTCGAGATTCCACTCGATGCGGGCGATTTTTGCGTGCTGGACCGCCGCGTGGCGGACGTGCTGAGACAGATGCCAGAACGCAATCGTTTCATACGCGGCATTCGCAGTTGGGTTGGTTTCCGCCAAATTGGCGTGCCCTACAACCGCGCCGCGCGTTATGCCGGCCAACCAAAGTACAGCCTGTTCAAACTGCTGCGCCTGGCCTTCGATGGCTTCTTTTCGTTCTCCTACGTACCCCTGCGCCTGGCTTCCCTCTTTGGTCTCTTCGTCTCATTCCTGGGATTTCTGCTTTCCGTGTGGACCGTCTACAAACGGTTCACCTTGCCGGAATTCCCCTCTGGTTTCGCCACGATCGTCGTAGGCATGATGTTCCTCGGCGGCATCCAGTTGATCGCGCTGGGCGTCATCGGCGAATATGTCGGCCGCATCTTCGACGAGGTCAAACAGCGCCCGCTCTACATCATCGGCGAACGATGGGGATTCGATGGCTAACACACTGTCATGCGCATCTTGATGCTGGACAACGAATACCCACCCCTGGGCGGCGGCACGGGCGTGGTCAATTACCACCTCCTGGATGGTCTCCGTCAACTTGACCCGGACATCGAAGTTGACCTCGTCACCTCGAGCCGGTCGCGCGGGCGCTACGAATACAGCGAGATGACGCCTGCCATCCGTCTGCACAAAGTACCCGTTGACAATCGCAACATCCATCATGCGACCAACCTGGAGCTTCTGCGCTATGCCTGGCGCGGCTATCGCTATGCGCGGCGGTTAGCCATGCAGCGGTCTTACGATCTGTGCTTTGCCTTTGCCGGGGTGCCGGCCGGCGGCATCGCCTGGGCGCTGCGGCGTTCAAGCGGCTTGCCTTACATCGTCTCCCTACAAGGCCCGGACGTGCCTGGCTTCGAGAACCGCTACCGTTATGTCTACCTTGCCCTGACCCCCATCATTCGTCAAATCTGGCGTGACGCTGCGGCTGTCATTGCCATCAGCCAACGGCATCGCGCGCTGGCCTGGCAAACCGCGCCCGGCCTGCCGATTGACATCATCGTCAACGGCGTTGACCTGGCGCATTTCGCCCCGGTTACGCGACCGCCGCAGTTGCCAGGCGCGCCGGCCAGGGACGGTTGCGCCCGCAGTCACCCCGTCGTGCGGACCAGGAGCGTACCGGCGATGCGCACGAGGCCGTACACCCACATGGCCAGCACGAGCAGCAGCGGCCCGCGCAGGCACCACTTCGAGCGGATCAGCCGTGTCTCCAGCGCGGGTTGCCAGGCGCTGAGCAGCGGCCAGGCGAGCAGCA
>CAZEPA010000111.1:0-3998 GCA_964513955.1 uncultured Anaerolineae bacterium
AAGGAGATCATTCAGCAGGAAGGCAGCGTCACCGTCGCGCAGGTGCGCGACCGTTTCAACACCAGCCGTAAGTATGCGCTGGCGCTGCTGGAATACCTGGACAGCATCCGCGTCACCCGCCGCGTGGGGGATGCGCGGGTATTGCGGTGAGGCGCGAGGAAGATCACCAATTTCGTGGCTTGCTTGAGTCTCCGACGGGCTCGGTCGTTTCCCACAGCGCGCGAATCGGCGCCGCAAACAGGCCGGGGCCGAAACCTACGCTGCTTTCTCCGTCATACAGCACGACCCCGACGGCAAAGCGTTCGCCTGCTGCCGCTTGCAGTTTCCTCAAACCACGAAAATCTGCCTCTGTCACAGTGGCAGAGGCTTTTACTTCGATGCCTGCGACGGCGTGTACACCGCGCTCCAAGACAATATCCACTTCGGCGCCGTCCTTGTCGCGGAAGTGGTAGAAGGCAATAACATTCTCATGCCAGCTCGCCTGCCGGCGCAATTCCTGAAACACGAACGTCTCTAGCAATTGACCAAACAAAGCTCTGTTCTTCAGCAACGCAGGGCCATCCAATCCAAGCAGGGCTGCAGCCATGCCTGTGTCGCCCATATGCAGTTTCGGGGTTTTGATCAGACGGCTCAGTTGGCTGGTATGCCAGGGCGGCAGATGTTCCAGCAGGAAAACGCGTTCCAAGAGCGTTACGTAATCGCGGATGGTTGGCCGGCTCAACTGGAACGACCCCGCCATCTCAGCGATATTCATCAGGTGCGCCGTCTGACCTGCGCCCAGTTGCAGCAGACGTGGCAGTACGTCGAGCGAGTTGATGCGCGCCAGATCGCGAATGTCCCGCTGGACGAGCGTTTCAACGTAATCGCGGTACCAGGCCATCTGCCGTCGTTGCGTCGGGCGCATCAGCGCCGCTGGATAACCGCCGGCTACGATGCGTTCAGCGAGCTCAGCGCCCAAACGGCCATACCGCCGGTTCTTGAAGTCTAAATTGAAAAGGCGATCGAGAAAGTGCGGAGGGCTGCCGGCGATCTCGCATTGAGCCAGCGGATGCAGCCGCAGAATCTCAATACGCCCGGCCAGCGAGTCTGCCAGTTTGGGCACCAGGAGCACATTGGCTGAACCAGTCAGGATAAAACGCCCGACTGTGCGCTGACGGTCCACGGCCGCCTTGAGAGCTAGGAACAACTCCGGTACACGTTGAATCTCATCCAGGATCACTTTTTCGGGCAGGTCGCCCACGAAACCAATAGGGTCGAACCGCGCCGCCGCCAGTTGCACGTCATCATCGAAGGTGATGTAGATGTAGCCGGCCGCGTCGCCCACCATGCGCGCCAGCGTCGTCTTGCCGCACTGGCGCGGGCCATGCACCAGCACAACCGGCGTGTCGGTCAGCGCTTCTTCGAGACGCGCGCGCGCGAAACGAGGATAGAGTACAAGTTCAGGCATAGGCTCATTATACACCCGGTTCGGCCAAATGAAAACTTCAGGTTCGGCCAAATGAAACCTTTTGCTTCGGCCAAATAAAACTCCACACAGCTTGCGCGTGACCGGCCGCGTGGAAGATGCGCTGAGGGTGACGCATCAAAAGCCCGACTTCTGCAAGAAGTCGGGCTTTTGATTTTCAATGCGCCGACGTTTAGGGCGGGGTGGCTTCAATCCGGTTCAGCGCGGTATCGAGATCAATGTCGCTCTTGACCAAAAACACTTGACACGAAGTATACCATTGGATATAGTAACCATATGGTATAAGCGCCTGCTGCCACAGATCAGCGCTGACAGGCCAGGTCTGGCGCAGCCGCGCTGCGCCAGACCTGGTGCAATGCCGACGAAATCAGGTGCAACGGATTGGCTACCGCTGCCGACCGATGTCTATTGCGGTGTGATGCCCAGCAGCAAGTTTGTCACATCATTCGCGGCAGACGCGGCCGGAAACGAGGTGTTCTCCGGTACATCCACATACCAATTGTTCATGGCGATCACGGCCAGGTTCTCATCCGGAACCAAATTGACCTGCGCGTTGAAGCCGTTGATTGAGCCGGCAAGGTTAATCAGCGGGCGCCCATCCGCGGCGCCGAGAAAGCAGCCGAAGCCATATTCGGCATAAGGCGGACCGAAGGGCGTGGCCGACGCTGTCTTCCACATGGCGTCGACGCTCGCCGACTGCAGGATGCGCGTCCCGTTCAACTCGCCCTTGTTCAAGAACATCTGCGCGTACTTAGCCAGGTCATCGCAACTGGACCACAAGGTGCAGGCAGGTGCATGCCGTGCATCACAGTCAAGCTGCGACTTGGGAGGTGTGCCGACCGGATTATTGTAGCCGGTCACGCGCAGGTCGGGACTGACATCTGCCATTGCATAGGAGGAACTCTTCATTCCCAGCGGCGCCAGCACGTTCTTCTGCATGTAGGTCTCGAAGGGCACACCGCTCACCTTGGCGATCATGTCTCCGAGCACCGCGAAGCCCCAGTTGCTGTAGCTAAACTGGGTGCTGGGTGGGGAGAGCAGCTGCTTGTCGCTCAAAGCGCGCGTGGCCTGTTCGAGGGGACTCATGGTTGGGTCGAGCGGTACATTCCAGGGGAAGGGTGTGTCAGGCAGGCCTGCGCGATGACTGAGCACCATGCGCACAGTGATCTCCTTATAGCGTGCGTCGGCCATCGTGAAGTAGGGGAGATAGGTTGTCACCGTCTTGTCGAGATCAATTTTGCCTTGCTCCACCAACTGCATGACGGCTATCGCGGTCCCTGACTTTGCGATCGAGGCCTGGAGGAACACCGACTGCGGCGTCACGGACCGGTTGCTGGCCACATCGGCCAGGCCAAAGCCTTTGTTGTAGACTACCTGACCATCCTTGACAATGCACATGGCGAATCCAGGCGTCGGGTAGTCGGTCATGGCCTTCTTGACAACGGCGTCAATCTTGCCCGCGGTGGCATCGTCGAGTGTGGCCTTGGGCGGCCCATAAGCCGTCGTCTCGTACTTGACGCCGGTGAAACTGACATTCTCGGGCGCCAGGGCCTTGGTCGCGGCCGTGATGCCCTTCAGCTCGGCCAGCAGGAAAGCCGTCACGAAGTGGTTGGTCAGGTCTTGGACGCGGTCCATATCCCAGACCTGATCGGCGCATGCACCATAGTAACCAGCGGCGGCAAGACCAGGTACTGCCGTGCAGTTGTTGGTGAAGATCGTGTGGCCCGCGTTTTCAAAGGTCACGCGCGTCTTCTGCTGGCTGCCAATCGTCTCGTAGGCCTTGTAGTAGTCAACCTGGGCATTCACAAGCTCATCGCGCGAGCCGAGCATCAACAGCATGGGCTTGTTCACTTGCTGCAAGCCTTCAGTGCCCAGGTAGATCACTGGCGGTGCAAGCGGGACGATTGCATCGACGCGCGGATCGCTCCAATCAGGCCATATCCCATCCGGCACGGCATTGAGTCCGGCCAGGCGGGCCATCTCATCCAAATGCGCGCGGTATTGGACACAGTCGTTCATCACATCATCTGGCTGACCTGGGTTGTCTACGCACCAACTGGCAAACATCTTGGCCAGGTTGAGCCGTCCGCCGCCCATCTCCAACGCAATCTCGGCGCCAAAGGAGTGTCCGGCAACAGCCACATGCTCCATGTCAATCAAGCCGGCGAGCTTGCCGCCGCTTGCAGTCAGGGCTTCGGCATAATCCAGCTCGCGCTTGATGTCCTGGGAGCGACTGATCTCACTGGCATAGGTTGACTGCCAGAGGTTACCCCAGTTATCCTGATGGTCGGCCGCGATCACGACAAACCCGTATGAGGCCAGGTGCTCCGGCAGGAAGACCGAGAACTGGCGGAAACTCCAGGCCCCATGCGAGTAGACGACCAGGGGGTACGGCGCGGCCGATTTGGCAACGGCGCCGTCGCGGATGGCGCGCCCGGCGATCTCCATGATCGGGTAATCGTTGGTTGGGTAGTTGATGACGTAGGTGATAGCCTCGTTGATGCCGGCTGCTTTGATGGCCGGGTACCAGACG
>CAZEPA010000111.1:4008-10068 GCA_964513955.1 uncultured Anaerolineae bacterium
ACGCTGACTGTGAGCGGACGTGTGATTTCTTTCGTTGCTTCGATGACGAAGTCGCGCACCCCCACCGCATACGGCCCGCGCTTAGCGTAGGTCGGCGCATCGGGCCGCGGTTGATGCGGTACGGGTTGTGGCGCAGCCGCCGGCGCTGCCGGCGCAGCCGTCGGTGGAACCGGTGTCGGTTCGACCGGCGCCGGCGTCGGTGGAACTGGCGTCGCTGCGGGCGGCGCCGTCGTGGCGGTCTGGCCGCTGCACGCGACCAGCAGCGCGGCGATCAGCAGAAGGCTGAAGGTCGCTGGCCAATCAATCTTCGGTTTCATGTGAATACTCCTTGACGCTGGCACAGTCACGGAATACGGGGCAACACGCAAGGGGATGTTACCTCCCGTTCATTCCACGCCGGCCTTGAGCGACAAACCATGGCACAGAACTAGAGCAAGATTAGCACATGATCGCGCGCAAATCGCGCGCAAAAACGTCCGGAAAAACACGAGATTTGTGGTATAATGTGATTAGTTCTCGCATAGCCTGGTTTGCTGTGTGGTTTTGAGGAGGGAGCCCGATGGCCCATCTCGACCTGGCCCTGTTTGGCCCTTTTCAGCTCACCCTCGATCACCAGGTGATCGAACGTTTCGAATCGAACAAGGTGCGTGCTCTGCTGGCCTTCCTCGCCGTCGAGCACCACCGTCCCCACCCGCGCGAGGCGCTGGCCGAGCTGCTGTGGCCGGAGCACACCCTCGCCGTTGCGCGCGGCAATTTCCGCCGCGCCCTGGCCAACCTGCGCGCGGTGCTCAACGACCAGACCGCCGCACCTCCCTTTCTCCAGATCACACGCGAGGCGCTTCAGTTCAACCTGGCCGCGGACGCGACCATTGACGTCGTGCGCTTTGTGGCCCTGGCGCAAACGCCAGAATCGCAGCCAGGGTGGGTGGCAGACCTGGAACAGGCGCTGGCGATCTACCGCGGCCCCTTCCTGGAAGGATTCCACGCGGACGATTGCCAGGAGTTCGAGCAGTGGATCACCACCGCGCGCAGCGAGTTGGAGCAGCTTGCTGCCCGCGCGCTCTTTCGGCTCGCGCAGCATGACCACGTGGAGGGCAATGTGCCGCAGGCGCTGCTGCGCTACCGGCGCGGCCTGGCGCTTAATCCGTACGATGAAGCTGCGCAGCGCGGGCTGATGCTGGCCCTGGTGGACAGCGATCAGCATGGCGCCGCGCTCGCGCATTACGCGGCGTATCAGCGCGAGCTGCAGGCGGAGTTAGACGCGGAGCCAGAAGCGCAGACGACAGAGCTGGCGGCCGCCATCCGGCAGGGACGCCTGACCGCGGCTGCCGCGGCCAGGCCGGAAAACGAGGCCGGGTCAACCACGGCTGCCTGGTCCAGAGCCGAGACGCGGGATGTTCATCCCTTTGTCGGCCGCGAACAGGAGCTGGCCGCGCTGCACGCCGCCGCCAGGCAGGCGGCGCACGGTCATAGCAGGGTTGTCCTGGTGATGGGCGAGGCCGGCAGCGGCAAGACCCATCTGCTGTACGAGATCGCGCGGCAGCTCGGCCGCGCCGGTCCACCCTGGCTGGTCGTACATGGGACCTGCACGGCGCTGCTCGGCATTGGCGATCTCTACCAGCCCGTGGTGGACGGCTTGCGTCTGTTTGCAGAGCGAGAAAGCAGCACGCCTGACGCCCACCCACCTCCGCATAACCATTCGGCAAAGGCGTCGCCGATTGGCGTCGAAGTTGTCCGGCTGCTCCGGGAGCAAGCGCCCGACTGGGCGCGCCGGGTTTTGGCTGGCGCAGGCGCCAATCCGGACGCGCAGCAAGCCGGCCGGCCGGCCCCGCTCCCCACATCGCAGGCGGCACAGTTCGACCAACTGGTGCGTTTTTTTGAGCAGGTATCGCGGCTGCGACCGCTTCTGCTGGCGCTGGACAATCTACATTGGGCCGACGACGGCACCGTTGCCTTGCTCTTCCACCTGGCGCAGGCTCTGGCCCGCAGCCGGGTTCTCATCGTTGGCGCGTACCGGCCAGGCGCGCTCGCTCTGGCCCAGGCCGAGCGCAGTCATTCCCTGGGCATCATCATCCAGCCGCTGCGCCATCAGGTCGGCGCGACGACCGTTGACCTGGATCAGACCGACGGCCGCAGCTTCGTGGACGCGCTGCTCGACCTCGAACCTAACCGGCTGCAAGCGCCGTTTCGGGAGACTCTCTATCGCCACACCGAGGGCCACGCCCTGTTTACCGTGGAACTACTGCACATGCTGGCCGCGGACGGATGGCTCAGCCAAGACCCGGAGGGGCGTTGGGTGGATCGCAGCCCGCTGAATTGGGACGCGCTGCCGCCGCGTGTCGAAGCGCTGATCCGCGAGGGCGTTGACCGCGTGCCGCCAGCCGATCGCCGCCTGTTGAACGCCGCCTGTGTTCAGGGCGACGAGTTCCGCAGCGAGATCGTCGCCGCGCTGGTGGGCGAGGATGAGCCAAGCGTCGTCGCCCGGCTGAGCGGCGATCTGGCGAGCGCGCATCGCCTGGTGCTCCCCGGCAGCGTGCTGCCTCGCGCGGGGATGCCCGGTGCAGCCTATCACTTTCGCCATCACCTGTTTCAAGCCTATCTCTACGGCGCCCTGGATGACGTGCAGCGCAGCCGTCTGCATCGGGCTGTCGGACTGGAGATGGAGCATCTTTTTGCCCAGCATGGCGCCGCGGCCGGCGTTACCCTGCAAGCGTTAGCCTGGCACTATGAGCGCGGGGGCGAGCAGATCAAGGCGCTGAACCATCTGCGCACGGCAAGCGAACGGGCGCTGGCCTGGCATGCGTACGCGGAAGCCGTTGGTTATCTGACGAAGGCGCTGGCCCTGGCGCCCTCGGCCCTGCGCTTCGACCTGCTGGCGGCGCGAGAGCAGGCGTACAGCCAACTGCGCGATTCCCAGGCCCAGGCCGCCGATGTGAGCGAGTTGGAACGACTGGCGGAGCTGACGCACGACCCGCGGCAGCGCTTAGTCGCAGCCCTACGCCGCGCGACCCTGGCCGAACAAACGACGCACTACGCGAAAGCCATTGTCGCGGCCAACGCCGCGCTGGCGGTGGGCGCGGCGCAGCACGACCCCGCCGCGGAGATCGAGGCGCGGCGGGTGGCCGGTCGCAGCCACTGGTGGCGCGGCGAGCTTGATCTGGCGCGGCGCTGCTATGTCCATGCGCTGCACAGGGCGCGCGCGCTGTCTGCGCCCGGTGCAGTCGCCGACTGCTTGCTGCACCTGGGCGTCGCCTGCTGGTCCCTGGATGATCTGGCCGGCGCGGTCGCGGCCTTCGACGAGGTGCGAGACAGCGCCTTGGGCCGCGAGTCGCCGTTCCTGCGCGCGGTGGCGCTGATGGGGCTGGGCATGGTGGACTGCGCACGGGGAGACTATTCCGAAGCTGAGGGCAGGCTCGACGCGGCGCTGACCGCAGCCCGCGACCTGCACCATCCCTGGCTGGAAGGACAAGTGCTGCTCAACCAACTGGCGCTCTACCGGCAGTGCGCGACCTACGACCGTTGTCTTGCGCTCTACGACCTATTACTGCCGACCTGCCAGGCCATACACGACCGCTGGACTGCCGCGGCCGGTCAAGTGGAGGCGGCTGAGATGCTCGTGCAGCTCGGCGCCTGGGCGCGGGCCAAGCGTCTGATCGAGGCGGCGACCGTCGCAGCCGACGCCCTGGCCGCGGCGACGCTCAAGGCGCGCCTCCTGCTGCTTGCCGCGCGGCTGCACCTGGACGGCGGGGAGCGTGGATATGCCGACGCGGCGGCGCAGGCGCTGCCCATCGCCGCCAAGCTGGACGTTCCGCACATTCTGGCCGAAGCGTGGCTGTTGACCGGCTTGCTGCGCCAACGGCAGGGCCGCTGGGCGGAAGCCGTGGCTGCCTTGCGCCAGGCGCGTGCGTCCACGCAGGGCGAGGTCGCGGCGCGGCGGCTGCCCGAAATCGTGGGCGCGCAGGCGCACCTGGCGTTGGAGAGGGGTGAGACCCGCGAGGCTTTAGCGTGCGTGGAAGATCTGCTGGCCGGCGCGCCTGTTCCTCTGATTGACCAGGCGGCCGATCCAGGCTCGCTCTATTGGATCTGTTACACGGTGTTGGACGCGGCTGGGGAGCCGTGGGCGGAGCAGATGTTGGTGCGCGGCGGCCGTTGGCTGGCTGATCAGGCGGCCTCGATTGGGGATGCGGAACTGCGGCGATCGTTCTGTGAGGATATTCCGCGCCACCAGGAGTTACGGGTGATGGGTGCGGGCCTCACCTCAACCCCCGGCCCCTTCTCCTCTCCGCCCTGCGGAGAGGAGAAGGGGGGAAGAAGCGAGTAGATGGCGTCGTGACCTCAGCCCTCGGCGGCCTGTTCGGCCACCAGCTCGGCCACGGCATCGCGCTCCGGTGAGAAGCGTCGTCTCGCGCCCAGAAGACGTCGCGCCAGCTCGCCCCGGTCAGGACTGACCCGAATTGACAGCATCTCTGCCTTCTTTGTGATCTTTGCAGTCAAAGATTCTTCTTCCATGCTTGGGGTTCCAGTCAGAGATAGTGCAGTTCACTACATAGGTAATTCCACCGCCGAAACACGTCCAGCCCGTTCTGCTGCGTCAAGGCCAGCGCCATTCGGTTTTTGGCGACGCGTTGAAAGAATGGCTCGACAGCGTCGGTCGGTCTGCATGCGGCCATGATACGCTGGAATTTCGAATGAGGGCGACGCAGATTAGCCGCATCGCACAGCAGGCCGAGAACGGACAGATCGCCGCGCTCCCGCGTCTCTTGCAACAACTTGTCTTCGTTTAACTGCTCGATGTGACGGAGCAGCCAGTCGAGCACCACCCATGTGAGACGACTTGATTCGCGACAATGCGCCGAACTCTCGGCGATCACCTGTTCGGGATCGCGGGATCGCGGGATAGTAGATGCTTCTGCGAGAAGCACCTGCCCGCCTAATTGCTGCCATTCTTGAAACAACCGATCTACTGCGTCTGCCATCCCTGCTCCTGCAAGAAATACTCGATCCGCTGTGCCCAATCAGGTCGGAAACGGGCGACGTGATACATTGTCGCTACCAGAGATGCTTTGTCGGCTTCATTCATAGAAGGTAGTAACAACTCCAAGTCTTCCAGGTCTCGCTCGCGCAAGGCAACGATCTTCAAGGCGGCCTGATCCGGCTTTCCCAGCACATAGACGTGAAGGCGCTGCAATGGCAAAGGCAAGAGAGTGAGACGCTGGTAGAAGTCTGGTGGTAGGATGTCAGCGAAACCCTTGGCCGCATCGCTCAGCCAGTCCTCGGGGAGATCGTGCAGCCTGGCTACCTATTTCACTGCGCGGCGTAAACCTTCGACATCACCGCGGAGCAGAAGAATGTCAACGTCACGTGTCGCCCGCCGAGCGCCAAAGTACAAGATCATGGCCGCACCGCCGATCACGATGATGTCGCACGGTGTTACCAGACGTACATCCAATTCCTGTAACGCCTGAACAAGCTCTGCTTTTTCCATATTCGCATCCTGCCCGAATGTAAGTGATGCGGCTTTACGTCTTAGCGTGATTGTAACAGGCCTGTAGAAGTCCGTCAACAACGGTCGCGCGGCGCCGCATGTGGAAGTCCTGAAGTTGCGGGCCGCCGTTTGCTATTTCTGCGCCTCCGTTCTATGATAACGGCAATGTCCTTTACCCATCTCGAAGTCCACTCGCACTTTACCCTGCTCGGCGCAACGCCCTCGGTGGCCGACCTGGTCGGCCGAGCCGCGGCGGACGGTCTGACGCACCTGGCGTTGACCGACACCAACGCGCTTTACGGCGCAGTGGCCTTTGCTCGCGCCTGTCATGCCGCCAACATCCAACCCATCGTCGGCATGACGGTTACGGCGGCCGCGCCCGCTGGCGATGTGACTGCGACCCCGGCGGGCAAGCTCGTCCTACTTGCCGTGGACGCTGCCGGCTACCGCTCGCTTTGCCGTCTGTCGTCGTTGATCCAGGGCAGCCCGCAGCGCGAGGCTCTGGCCGCGCGTGGCCTGGAGTGGGACGCGCTGGCCGCGCACCGCGCGGGGCTGATCTGCCTCAGCGGCGGGCA
>CAZEPA010000112.1:0-10065 GCA_964513955.1 uncultured Anaerolineae bacterium
GTTGATCTTCGCGCAGAGTATCATGATCTTCCCCGGCACCATTGCCAGCTACTTCGTCTACTCGGCGAATGCAACGATTGCCAAGGTGGCTACCTGGATCTCGACAACATTCAGTCCGCAGAGTAATCTATACTGGATTCTGTACTTTTTCCTGGTGCTCGGCTTTACGTACTTTTACACAAGCGTGGTCTTCCAGCAGCAAAACCTGCCAGACACCTTACAAAAGCAGGGCGGCTTTGTGCCAGGCATTCGTCCTGGCAAGCCGACAGAGACCTATCTCAACGGCGTGCTCAATCGGATCACGTTGGTGGGAGCGGTTTTCTTGGGCCTGGTCGCGATCTTGCCGTGGATCACGCGTGACTTGACTGAGACGACAACGATGTTGATCACCAGTACTGGTATGCTCATCGTGGTTGGCGTGGTGCTCGATACGATGAAGCAGTTGGAAGCGCAGCTGATGATGCGCCACTACGAGGGCTTCATCAAGTAAGCCTGGCGCTGCGGCCAACTCAGCGGCGGGCGAGACTTAACCCGTGCCTAACCTGTCTACCCGATGGGCAGCATGTGAAGAAGTGTCCCAATCACACAACACAAGGAGTTGGATGACGATGGAGTCAAACAGTCCGATCTTTATCGTGATGTTGGGTGTGCCGGGTGCCGGCAAGGGCACTCAAGCGCAGCGGCTTGAAGAAAAATTGGGGCTGAAGCAAGTTTCAACCGGTGACATCTTTCGCGACAATCTGCGCAACCAGACGCCACTCGGCCAACTAGCCAAGAGCTATATGGACAAGGGCGAACTTGTGCCCGATGATGTGACTATTCGGATGGTGGAAGAACGTCTGAGCCGGCCGGACTGCGCCAAAGGCGCCATCATGGATGGCTTCCCGCGCACTCTGGCTCAGGCCGATGCGTTCGATAAAATGCTGAGTGGCAAAGGGCAGAAGGTGGCTCTCGTGCCGCTCATCGGCGTGACCGATGATGAGGTGATGGATCGCTTGACCGGTCGCCGGGTTTGCCGGCGCTGCCAAGGGGTCTTTCATCTCATGTTCAACCCGCCGCCGCCGACCGGTGAATGCCCACAGGGCGATAAGAGCCTGTGCGACATTTACCAGCGTGACGATGATAAGCCTGAAACAGTGCGCAATCGCCTGTTTGTCTACTACAAGCAGACGGCGCCCTTGATCGGGTACTACTTCGCTCACGGGCTGTTGGCTGAGATCAATGGTGCGCAAGCGATTGACAAGGTAACGAGTGATCTGTGGGACGTGTTGGACAAAGCCATGGGATGAGGCCGTGGCTGCAGCGCCGATCGGAGCCGCAGCCGCAAGAGAAACCGGCGCCCGCTCGCGTCACGTTGAAAGGCTCTTATGAGTTGGGCCTGATGCGCACGGCCGGGCAGATCGTGGCTGAGGTTCATGAAACCGTCAGGCAGGCGATCAAGCCAGGCGTGACGACAGGCGAGTTGAATCGCCTGGCCGACGCGCTGATCCGGAAACGCAATGGGATACCATCGTTTCTGGGATACAACGGGTTTCCGGCCTCCATCTGCGCCTCGATCAATGACGAGCTGGTGCATGGCATTCCCAGCGCCAAGCGCATGCTCCACGCAGGCGACATCATCAGTGTGGATGTGGGCGTCATTTACAAAGGCTTTCACGGCGATTCCGCCTGGACTTACCCGGTCGGCGAGATCACGGACGAGGCAAAGCGCCTGCTGGCCGTGACCGAGCAGTCGCTGTACGTGGGCATTGAACAAGTGGCCCCAGGCAAGACGTTTGGTGATGTGTCAGGCGCCATTCAGCGTTATGTGGAGGGTCACGGGTTCAGTGTGGTGCGCGAGTACACGGGGCATGGCATCGGGCGGCAAATGCATGAGGAGCCGCAGATCTTGCACTATCTGCACCCTGATGACAAGGTGCAATACTGGATTCTGCGCCCTGGCATGACCTTTGCCATTGAGCCTATGGTCAATGCCGGTACGTGGAAGACGCAGGTTCTCGAGGATGGGTGGACCGTGGTGCCTGAAGATCGGCGCTTGTCTGCGCACTTTGAGCATACGTTGGCAGTCACCGAGAATGGCGTCGAAATCCTGACCCGGCAACGGTAAGGGGATCAAGACTTCCGCAGTCTGGCAGATTTCGGAAGTCTAGGGTTGGAAAAGTAGGTTAGGTAAGGGAGAGGTGTTCTCATGAAAGTTCGACCCTCTGTAAAGCGAATCTGTGCGAAGTGTAAGATCATCAAGCGCCACGGCGTGGTGCGGGTGATTTGCCAAGACCCCAAGCATAAGCAGCGACAGGGTTAAGAGTTTAGGAGGCAAGCATGGCTCGTATTGCTGGTGTTGACCTGCCGCGCGACAAGCGGGTTGAAGTGGCACTAACGTACATCTTTGGTATTGGCCCTTCAGTCAGCAGAGAAATCCTGGGTGTCACCAGCGTGAACCCAGACACGCGGGTCAAGGATTTGTCGGAAGCTGAAGTGGCCCGTCTGCGCGAGGTCATTGACCGCAACTACCGCGTCGAAGGTGACTTGCGTCGCGAGATCAGTCTGAACATCAAGCGCCTGCAGGAAATCGGATCTTACCGGGGACTACGGCATCGCCGAAGTCTGCCGGTGCGTGGTCAGCGTACTCGCACGAATGCCCGCACCAAGCGCGGCGCGCGCAAGACTGTGGCTGGCAAGCGCCGTTCTAAGGCCAAGAAGTAATGACGATTGCTCCCTGCTGCGGCCTGGCTGCGTGCAAGGGAGCGTGTGGCGCGATCAGTCTGGTTGCGTTATGGGATGGATTTTTACCGGTGTTGGCGGCCAGCCTACGGGCTGGCGCTAGAGTCTTAAGAAGGAGTTATCATGCCACCACGAGTTGCACGACGTGAACCGCGCCGCGGCGCCGCTCGACGTGAAAAGAAGATGGTGCCGGTCGGCGCCGTGCACGTTCAGTCTACGTTCAACAATACCATCATTACCATCACCGATCCTCAAGGCAATACCGTGACCTGGAGCAGCGCTGGATTGGCCGGCTTCAAAGGCTCGCGCAAGAGCACGCCTTTTGCCGCGACGCTGGCTGCGCAGCAGGCTGGTAAGAGCGCGATGGATATGGGGATGCGAGAGGTGGACGTGTTTGTGAAAGGCCCTGGCCCAGGGCGTGAGGCGGCAGTCCGCTCGATTCAGTCTGCGGGCCTGCGTGTGCGCACAATTACCGATGTGACGCCTCTACCCCACAATGGGTGTCGGCCGCCGAAGAAGCGTCGAGTCTAGCGAACGATAAAAAGCGTTCGGTTGACAAGGAGGACGGGCTACCGTATGCTTGTAAACTTGTCCCGGGCCCACGCTGCCCTCTGACTGCAGGTCGAGGCGCGTGATTGATTTTGGAGGAGAAACGATGGCGAGATATACGGACCCAGTTTGCAGATTGTGTCGAGCTGAAGGTCAAAAGTTGTTTTTGAAGGGCGAACGTTGTTTGACGCCCAAATGCGCAGTGGAGCGCCGCCCCTATGTGCCGGGTATGCATGGCCCCAAGGGCGGTTTCAAGCGCAAGGTGTCTGACTACAACCGCCAGCTGCGTGAAAAACAAAAGGCGCGCCGAATTTACGGCGTCATGGAGCGGCAGTTCCGCCGCTATTTCTCAACTGCCAGCCGGGCCAAAGGCCTGACCGGCACGACCCTGTTGACCCTACTGGAGTCACGTCTCGATAACGTGGTTTATCGCCTGGGATTTGCCGATTCACGCGCCCAGGCCCGCCAGTTGGTGCGCCATGGTCACTTTGCCGTGAACAATCAAAAGACAGACATTCCGTCCTTCTTGGTAAAACCGGGCGATGTGGTCGCGGTACGCGACAGCAGCCGCAATAATGTCTATTTCAAGAGTCTCGGCGACTACTTGCATGATCGCAGCACCCCGGCGTGGCTGAGCCGCGACACGGCTGCCATGTCGGGTCGTGTGATCGAACTGCCTGGCCGCCTTGACATTGATGCGCAACTGAACGAACAGTTGATCGTTGAGTTCTACAGCCGGTAGACGATTGCATCGTGAATGTGGGTCATTTCTGTTGCGCGCGCACGGGGCGGCGCAACAATCCGGCTTGACCGATGGTTTACGTCAATCGCACGATGCAAGGAGGTAGTAACTTGTCAAGTGTAATGTTGCCAAAAATCGAATGTGAAGCAAGCGCGCAGAACTACGGTCGCTTTGTCATTAGCCCACTGGAAAGCGGGCATGGCACGACCCTGGGCAACGCGCTGCGCCGCGTGCTGCTTTCTTCATTGACTGGCGCGGCCGTGACTTCGATTCGAATTACGGGCGTACATCATGAGTTTCAGTATATTCCTCACGTGCGCGAGGATATGACGGCATTGCTTCTGAACGTGAAGCAGATTCGCCTGAAATGCGACTCAGACGAGCCGCAGCGCCTGCACGTAGAGGTTACCGGCGAAGGGATTATCACCGCGGGCGACCTGGTATGCCCCGTCGGTGTTGAAGTGATTAACCCGGAGTTGTACCTGCTGACGGCTGACTCCGAACAAGCTGAGCTAGATATCGAGATGGTGGTCCAGCGTGGGAAGGGCTATTCGCCGTCGGAAGATCGTACCAAGCTGCCGCTTGGCGAGATTCCGGTGGATTCGATCTTCAGCCCGGTGCGCAAGTCAAACTATACCGTTGAGCGCACACGCGTGGGCCAGCAAACTGACTATGATAAACTGACGATTGAAATCTGGACAGATGGCACCATCACACCGAAGGCCGCGCTGAGCGAAAGCGCGCGCATTTTGGTGCAGCATTTTTCGTTGATTGTGGGCGTGGATGCGAGCCTGGCTGACCTTCCCAAGAAGGACGAGGATGGCATCCCTGATCGCCTCTACGAAACCGCCATCGAAGACCTGGAACTGACCGTGCGCGCGTACAATTGTCTGAAGCGCGCGGGCATTACCAAGGTCGGCGAAGTGCTGGAGCGGTTACAGCAGGGTGAAGAGGAAATTCTCGCCATCCGCAACTTCGGCCGCAAATCGCTCGATGAGTTGCTGGAACGCCTGGAGCAGAAGGGCTTCTTGTCCGCCATTCGTTTTGAGCGGCGAACGCCCGAAGGCGGCATGTCTGATGCCGATGATGATGCCAGTCTGGATGAGCCGGCGCTCGCCATCGAGTAAGTGATGACGAGGCCAGGATGGTCAACGCATGCGTGGGCGATTCTGGCCCGCCCGGCGACGACACGAGTGAGGATGAAATGCGACACCAAGTTAGCGGTTATAAACTAGGACGAAACGATGCCCAGCGCCGTGCGCTCATGCGTAATCTGATCAGCCAGCTCTTTCTGCATGGCCGCATTCAGACGACGGAGTCCAAGGCGCGGGCGATCCGTTCCGATGCAGAAAAACTAATTACCATTGCCAAGAACGGCCTGCGCGCGGATGGCAACAAGGTGCATGCCCGCCGCCTCGTCGCGGCGCGTATCAACGGCGTTGACGCGGCGAAGAAGCTGTTTGACGAGATTGCCCCGCGCTTTGAAACTCGCCCCGGCGGCTATACCCGCCTGTATAAGTTGGGCATGAGGCAGGGTGATGGCGCTGAGATGGCGATCATTGAACTGGTGCAGGAATAGCCCGCGCCGATCATGATGCAACCGTCTGACGACCAGCGGCCTGCTTTCAGGGCGACGGTAGAGTATGACGGAACTGACTACGCCGGTTGGCAAATCCAGATCGGACAGCCAACCGTGCAGGGCACCTTAGAAACTGCACTTGCACAGGTTTGTCGTGAGACCAGCCGCGTGATTGGCGCTGGCCGCACGGATGCCGGGGTTCATGCCAGCGGCCAGGTGATACGCTTTCAGTGCGCCTGGCGGCACCCCCTCGCCGATCTGGAACGAGCGTTGAATGCGGTCTTGCCTGCGTCCGTGGCGGTGCGCGAACTGACGCTGGCTGAGCCTGGATTTCATCCACGGTTCAGTGCGCGCAGCCGCCTTTACCGCTATACGGCCTGGGCGGCGGCGGTGCGCTCGCCCCATCGAGCGCGCTTTGCCCACTATGTCAAGCAGCGGCTTGACCTGGACGCGATGAATGAGGCCGCGGCGACGCTGGTCGGTTGGCATGATTTTGCCACCTTTGGCGTGGATCCGGAAGAGCGGGCAGGGCGCGGCCATACGCGACGCGAGGTGCTGCAAGCCCACTGGCGCGCCACGCCGGACGACAATGGCGTCTGGTTTCGTTTCGATATCGAAGCCAATGCCTTTCTGCGCACCATGGTGCGCACGATCGTGGCGACTTTGTTGGCCGTGGGCCGCGGCCGTTTGCAATCCAGCGACGTGTCGAGCCTGTTACTCGCGGCTGATCGCAGCCTGGCTCCCCCGCCGGCCCCGGCTTGTGGCCTGTGCCTGGTGCAAGTTCGTTATTGAAAATCAGAGCGCATCTGGCAATCGTACGGTGTTGACCGTGGTTGCGACGGCCGCGGAAGCCGTCGCCAATGGCTGGATGGACTCGAGGAGACGTGGAAGTGAAAACCTATTCGCCAAAAGCATCAGAAGTTCAACGAGATTGGTACGTGGTAGACGCTGCTGGAAAGAATCTGGGGCGACTGGCAACTCAGATCGCCGTCATTCTGCATGGTAAGCACAAGCCAACGTATACACCCCACATGGACATGGGGGATTTTGTCATCGTCTTGAACGCGGACAAAATTCAGGTCACGGGCCGCAAGCTCGACCAGAAGTTCTACTATCGCCACTCCATGTACCACGGTGGTTTCAAGAAGGTTTCCCTTCGTGACCAAATGTCGAATCACCCAGATCGTGTGATCGAGGCGGCGGTGCGAGGAATGCTGCCCAGCACGAAGCTGGGACGGCATATGATCAAGAAGATGAAAGTTTACGCTGGCAGCGAACACCCGCACCAGGCTCAACAGCCCAAGGTGTTGGAACTGTAACAGCGCCGAACAGTCGAGGAGAAGAACGTATGGCAACAGTTCGCTATTACGAGGGCGTTGGGCGCCGCAAGACTTCCACCGCGCGGGTGCGTCTCTATCCGGGCACCGGCAGCATCGTCGTCAATGAGCGCGCCCTGGAAGATTACTTTCCACGTGAAACCGATCGCATCAAGCTGCTGCGGCCGCTCAATGTGACCGAGGCGCAGGCGCAATACAACATCTCAGTCCATGTGGCTGGCGGCGGCACCACGGGTCAAACCGGCGCGGTCATCATGGGCGTGGCGCGCGCCCTCGTGGAAGCCGATGAGACGCTCAAGACCGTGTTGCGCAAGAATGGCTTTCTGACGCGCGACGCTCGCGCCGTGGAACGCAAGAAGCCTGGTCTGACGAAGGCCCGCCGCGCGAAGCAGTACACCAAGCGTTAGTCTGACTGCCGAAAGAACCTTGAATGTGCCTGGCAGTCAGCCAGCGCCTCACTCAGGCTTGCACCGGCGTCCATCTGCAAATCTATTGTCCCCGCGACTCAACGTAAAGCGTGCCAGAAACCTGGCGCGCTTTACGTGTTTATGCCGGGCTGTGACCTTCCTGCGCCGCGTGCGCGTTCCATCTGAATGAGGAGGATAACATGCACGACCTCTTGGCCCTGTACGACAGGGAGATGCGGATCAATATCGAATACCCCGGTGTACGCAAGGAAAAATTCCCGCAGTTGGTGCGCTTCATTCGGCCTGCGCCCGGCATGAACTTCATCGCGTACAGCCGCCTCGACGAAGCGCACATGGATGAAATCATCCAACGACAGATCGCCGACCTGGCTCCAATGCCGCAGCCATTTTCGTGGCACGTTTACGAACATGATCAGCCGGCCAGCCTTCAGAAGCGCCTGTTGGCGCGCGGTTTTGCGCCGGATGATGAGCCAGATGCGGTGATGGCGCTGGCAGCCGAGGAAGCTCAGCCTATCCTGGACGTACCCATCATGGCCGAGGTGCGCCGTCTTGAGCACCGTGATCAACTCGACGACGTGATTCTGGTTGAACAGCACGTGCTCGGCGGGAATTTTGGCTGGATCAAGGGCCGACTGGGCGACCATTTGGACATTCCCGGCTATCTCAGCGTGTACGTTGCCTACGTCGAAGGCCAACCTGCCTCTGTCGGTTGGGTGTACTTCAATCCCCGCAGCCAGTTTGCCAGCCTCTTTGGCGCGGCGACACGAAGGGAGTATCGCAAGCGCGGCTTGTACTCGGCGCTGCTGGCTGTGCGCGTCCAGGAGGCGATTGGCCGGGGTTACGCGTTTGTCACCACGGGCGCCAGTCCGATGAGCCGCCCCATTTTGCTGCAGAACGGTTTTCGGTTGCTCACCCACGCTTATGCGCATGAATGGAAAGGAAAGCTCACGTACTAAGGCGCCGTGGGCAATACACCAGGCTCATGCGCTGGGAAAGGCGCGTAGATAAGCCTGGATGATCGTATCCCAGACCTGGTTGGCTTCCTCGTCAATGGTCTGGCGTGATGCGTCCTCCTCAAACCAGGCAATCGCGCGGCGCACGCCCTCTTGCCAGGGAACCGCGGCGACGAAGTCAGGCACGAAGCGCTTGATTTTGCTGTTGTCGAAGACCACGCTGCGCGCCTTGTCTCCCAACAAGCTGCCCTGGGCGTGCGGCCAGTAGGCAGCGATCAGATCGGATGGGATATGCACGATGTCAGGCTCCAGGCCCATTGCATGGCCGGCCTGGATAGTGAGTTGATCCCACGTCAGCACTTCATCCGACGTGATGTGGAAGGCGTGGCCGATCGTCTGTTCGCGGCCGAGCAGGCCGACGAAGCCCTTGGCAAAATCGCCATTCCAGGTGGCAACCCACAGTGACGTGCCGTCGCCGGGCACGATGATCTTTTGCCCGCGGCGCATGCGATCCATCACCGTCCACGGGTGCTGCCAACTGCCCAGGGAGAGTGGAATCTGCGTCGGGCCGTAGGTGAGTGAGGGCCGCACGATGGTGACCGGGAAGGCTTCTTCACGATAGGCGGCCAGCAAGCGATCCTCGCACGCGATCTTGTTGCGTGAGTATTCCCAGAAGGGATTAGCCAGCGGCGTATCTTCGGTAATCAGGTAGTGACCAGGTGGTTTCTGGTAGGCGCTGGCCGAGCTGATGAAGACGAACTGCCGCGTCTTGCCTCGAAACAGGCCAATATCCTGTTCAATGTCGTCGGCGGTGAACGCAACCCAATCCACCACGGCGTCGAAGAAATGACCTGCCAGCAGCCGCGCGGCCGCATCGGGCGCCTGGCGCACATCGCCCTGGCAGTGAATCACCCCGGCTGGCAGCGCGTATTTGGACGAAGCGCCCCGGTTGATCACGAATAGCTCAATGCCTCGTTCCACCGCTAACGCGGCGCAAGCCGAGCTGATCAGGCCCGTGCCGCCGATGAACAACACTTTCATACGATGTCCCATTTTCTCTCTCCTGGGTTTGACTCGATTGACGAACTGATTGAGTGTATCATCACCGCGTAAGCGCGTCAAAGGCTGACTTCCTTCCGGTTCCATCGAGATGCTTGTGAGCACTGGCGGTCTGTGGTAAAATCGGCGCACCTGTGCACCAGCCAATTCAAGCGAGACGGTGGGGATATTGCAACGCAGTAATACAGACTGGATTCGAGGGCTATCAGGCGCCGAAGGCGCAGATGCGCAGCGTCTGGCCCATGAGGACCTCGCCAATTATCTGTACGTGGTTGCGTACAATTATCTGCGGCTGCGCCAGGACAGCCTGTCTAGCCTGACCGCCTTTGCCCCAGAAGAACTGGCGGCATTGGCGCAGGATTTCGTGCAAGAAACCCTGGAGAAGCTGGCTCGCAACCATTTCGCCCTCCTGGGGCAGTTTCGGCGTGATGGCCGTTTCACGTCATGGGCGGCTCAGATCATCCGCAATCAGGCGGCCATGGAACTGCGCCGGCCCTATTGGACGCGGCGTCTCGAACTGCCGCGGGACCAGGAGAATGGGGATCGGCTGGCGGCCCCGCAGGCGCACGCCGCGCCGAAGACAGATCCTGAGCAGGCTGCGCAGCGCGCCCAGGTGACGAGCATCGTGGAGGCATGCCTGGCCCACCTGCCTGCACGCTGCCGCCTGGCGATTGTCGGCTGCATCGCGGAGGAAAGC
>CAZEPA010000113.1:0-10039 GCA_964513955.1 uncultured Anaerolineae bacterium
AGCAGGGAGGCAACTTCTCGCAGCCCTACGTGGATGGCTATGCGGTCTACGAGGACACGCTGAGCCAGGTGGGCGGCGCGCAGGGGCGGCCGTTTATCTGGAGCAGCAGCAACTGCTTTGGCTATCCCAGCGTGGCGGCCAACGTCCGCGGCGACCTGGGCATTGCCCTGGACTATGCCAGCAGCGGCGACGGCTGGAAACCGCGCGTGGGTTACATCATCGCGGATGACTTCACCAACGCACCCCCCGGCTTCACCTTCTTCGGCGTCATTGCCAGCGGCGCGCGCCCGTCCGACAACAAGTGGGGCGACTACAACACGGTGCGCGTCTTCCAGCCCGGTCAGAATAACTGGGTGGCCGGCGCGCATTACATCCCCGGCAGCACCAACTGCGCCACGTGCGCCGCGCCGGTCTACTTCGCGTTCGGCCGCTCACGCGACTACTACAATTGGAGCCGTTGGGCCAGCTACTAGCGCCTAAGCCGCGAGCGGCCCTGCGCGGCCGCCCGCTTTGTGGATAGAGCCCAAGTCCGGCGCTGTGCTCGCAGCGCCGGACTTTTTTGCACGGCGCGCGCGCAGGCCTCATGGTTGAACAAATGGCCCACACTCAGCGTCTTGGGTCTGTCTCTGCCACATCGGCTGCGATGCGCCAAAGCACGGGGGATGTGCGCCGAGGCTGAGTTGTCACGAGGAGACCTGACCATCATGAGCAGACCGTGGAGTACCTTCAAGATGTTGACCATTGCCAATGTCCTGGCGCTCGCTTTGGGCGCATGCGCCTTCCAACCCCCCACGGGCGACGACGCCCGTCAGCCGGCCAAGCAAACCGGCTGCCCCACGCCCACGCCGTTGACCAGTGTGGCCCTGGAAGCACAAGAGAGCGCACAGGCCAGCGTCAGCCCGGCCGGCGCGCAAGAAGCGACCACCGACATCGCGTCAGCCGATCAGCTCAGCCCCGCGGAGCGCGAAGCCATGCTGGACCGAGTCAACCAGGGGCCAGCGCGGCCCCAACTGACCAACGAGGCATCGGTTCCACCAGCGCCCGGCTCCGAATCGGGCCTCGGCGACGCTCCTGCGGCTCCCGATCTTGACGTTGCGCCTACGCCAACGCCATGCAGCTAATCCAGGCGCGTGCTGGCGCCGGCGCCTGTAGCGCGGTGAGCATACCTAGCGCCATAATTTGGCGGTTGCCCTAGTCCATGCTATAATCGGCGCTTGTGCGTCAGCACGGCAAAAAATCATTTGCAAAGTCTGACCCGGCGGCCCAGGCCACCGGGTTCCGCTTGTCATTAAGGGCCTGCAATCGTCGGGACTGCAAGCGTCAAGGACCATTCGGCAGCCAGATGCAAACTGAGCGACGCAAGACGAAAAATTGCAACAATGAATCGTAGGGATGAGGGGAAAGGGCCATCATGACGAATCCTTTGATGCTTTCTGTTGAGCAGGAGCAGCTGCGCAGCGGCGTACCGGCGCTGAGAATTGGCGACACGGTCAAGGTGCACCAACGCATCGTGGAAGGCAACCGCGAGCGCATCCAGGTTTTCCAGGGTGTCATCATGCGCATGCACGGCGGCGGCGTCAACGCCACGTTCACCGTACGCCGTATTGCCTCGCACGGCATTGGCGTGGAGCGTACGTTCCTGTCGAACTCGCCGCGCTTGGACAAGATTGAAGTGCTGCGACACAGCAAAGTGCGCCGCGCACAACTGTACTTTCTGCGGGACCGCCGCGGCAAGTCGGCCCGTCTGCGCGAACAGCGCGACTAGGGCATTGCTGCCGCTCGTTCACCGGCGTGCGGAGTGCGACCCACTTCGCCACGCGTGAGGGCGCAGGGATTTTTCCCTGCGCTTTGTTTTTAGGAGTCGCGCGCATGCCCGACTTGAGCGAAGAAAAACGACTCTGGCAGCAAGGCTTCGGCCGCGTGGCCGGTTTGGATGAAGTGGGGCGCGGGGCGCTGGCCGGGCCAGTGGTGGCCGCGGCCGTCGTCCTGCCGATCATGGATCACGTGCCATCGGCGCTGATCGAAGTCAACGACTCGAAGCAATTGAGCGCGCCGAAGCGCCTACGCTTGTTTGATGTGATTTGCCAGGCGGCGTGCGGCATCGGGGTCGGCAGCGTCTCCGCGGCCGACATTGACGTGATCGGCATTGCGGCCGCGACGCGCCGCGCGATGACCCAGGCGTTGACGCAGTTACAGGCCAGCGGCATCGCAGCCGATTTCCTATTGATTGATTTCCTGACGCTGGCCCTGCCGTTGCCGCAGAAAGGGATCGTGAGGGGCGACTGTCGCTCCCTTTCCATTGCTGCCGCGTCCATCGTGGCCAAGGTGGCACGCGACCGTTGGCTGATCGCCCTGCATGGCGACTACCCGGCGTATGATTTCCAGCACAATAAGGGTTACGGCACCGCAGCGCATTTACAGGCCCTGGCGACGATGGGGCCTTGCCCTGAACATCGGCGCAGTTTCGGCGGCGTGCTGCAAACGCCGCTGCCGCTGGCGGCCGGCGGCGCAGAGCAGATCGTATGACGACCGCCAGACAAGGCTTGGGCGCGCGCGGCGAACGCCTGGCGGCCGCGGAATTGCAGCGCCTGGGTTATGTCATCCAGGTCTTGAATTGGCGCTGCCGTTTCGGCGAAGTGGATTTGATTGCGCAGGACGACGCGGGCCTGGCCTTCGTCGAGGTGCGCACCCGCCGCGGCGAGCGGTTCGGGTCGCCCGAAGAATCGGTGACGACGGCCAAGCAGGCGCGCTTGGTGGCCGCGGCGCAAAGTTATGTGCAAAGTACAGGCTGGGAAGGCGCGTGGCGCATTGATGTGGTGGCTATTGTGCTCGACCGCGCCGGCCATGTGCAGCGGATCACGGTGCTGAAGAATGCCGTCGGCGACTGAGCCGGCGGATGCGCGGCCGCCGCTGATCGCCGTGGTGGGGCCGACCGCAGTCGGCAAGACGGCGTTGGCGATCCGCCTGGCGGTGGCGCTTGACGGCGAAATCGTTTCTGCGGACTCGCGCCAGGTCTACCAGGGCATGGACATTGGCACCGCCAAGCCAACCGCCGCGGAAAGGGCGCTGGCGCCGCACCACCTGCTGGACATCGCGCCGCCAGAACAGGCGCTGACCCTGGCCGAGTTCCAGGCCCTGGCCTATGCGGCTATCGCAGATATTCAGCGCCGTGGACGCCTGCCTCTCTTGGTGGGCGGCAGCGGACAGTATGTGCGGGCCGTCTTGGAGGGCTGGACAGTCCCTGCGGTGGCGCCAGATCTTGAACTGCGCGCCCGCCTGGAAGCCGAGGCCAATCGCTTGGGCGCCGCGGCCTTGCACGCGCAATTAGCAGCGCTTGACCCGGCGGCGGCGGCCGCGATTGACGCACGCAACGTGCGCCGCGTCATTCGGGCGCTGGAAGTCTGCCTGATCACCGGTCAGCCGATCAGCCGCCTGCAGATGCGGCAGCCGCCGCCCTATCGCATCTGGCAAATGGGGCTGACGCGGCCGACGGCTGATTTGTATGCGCGGCTAGATGCGCGCGTGGACGCCATGCTGGCGCAAGGCCTGGTGGCCGAAACCCAACGCGTGCGTCAACGCGTGCTGGGGCTTGGCCTGTCAGCCGACCAGCCTGCGCTGACGAGCCTGGGCTATCGTGAAATTGGACAATTCCTGGCCGGCGAGTTGAGCCTGGATGCGGCGGTGGTAGAGATCAAGCGCAATACGCGGCGCTTCGTCCGCCAACAGCGCAATTGGTTCCGCACAAGCGACCCGGCAATTCATTGGGTCGAGGCCGAACCCGATCCAACCGTACGCCTCATCGCCGAGATTCGGTCGTGGCTGGCAAACAACCAACAAGAAGATGCATGGCTAAACAGCAGATGAAAGGAAGTCGAGCATGATTGCTCCCCAAAAAGTAGCGACGCCCTGTCCGTATTGCCGGGCGACCGTTCCGGTTGAGGTTCACAGCATTGTGGATGTCGGTCAAGATCCGAATCTGAAGAACCAGTTCCTCTCAGGCCGTCTCAATTCCGCGACCTGCCCAAACTGCCGGCGCACCTTTCAAGTTGGCGGCGCCCTGCTCTATCACGACGGCAGCAAGGATTTCCTGGGGATTTATCTGCCGCATGAGGTCAACCTGGCAAACAAGGATCGCCAGCGCATCATCGGCGACCTCAACCGGCGGCTGATGGACAGTCTGCCGCCAGCGCAGCGGCGCGCCTATCTCTTCCAACCGAAAGAGTTCATCACGCTCAACGGTATGGTGGAAGCTATCCTGGCCGCGGACGGCATTACGCCAGAGATGCAGCGCGCCCAACGCGAGCGGATGCAGCTTCTGGAAACCATTCTGCGCGGCGCGACCACCCCAGACGCCTTGCAGTCCATGGCGAAAGAGTACGACGCCAAACTGGACTTCGAGTTCTTCAGCATGCTGGCGGCGATGGCGGAACAGTACGCGGCCGACGGCGATGCGCAATCGGCCAACCTGTTTGCCGCGTTGTATCAGCAGTTGTTGACGTTCACCTCGTTTGGGGCGAAGGCCAAAGCGCAGCAAGACGCCATCGGCCAGATTAACCAGCAAACGACACGCGACGAACTGCTCGACATGATGGTAGCAGGAGAAGACGATCAACTCGAGGCTTTTGTCGCCGCAGGTCGTCCTTTGATTGATTATAGCTTTTACCAGAGCCTGACCGGGCGAATCGAGGCGGCTCAAGCTGCCGGTGATGCGGCTGCCGCGCAACGGCTGACCTCTCTGCGCGAACGCACCCTGGCGCTGACCGCGCAAATTGACGAGGCCAGTCGCCAGATGCTCGAACAAGCCAACAATTTCCTGCTCGAAGTCTTGCAGGCGCCAGATCCACAGGCCGTGTTGGAAGAGAACTGGGATCGCGTGGACGATGCGTTCATGCACGTGCTGGAGATGAACTTGCAAGCGGCAACGCAGCGCGGCAATCGGCCGGTGGCAAACCGGCTCAATGCTATCCTGCAGTTGATTATGCAGCAGATGCAGTCTGCGCAGCCGCCTGAAGTGCAGTTCATCAATGAGCTGCTGAGCACCGAGTATCCTGGCGGCACGCGCAAGCTGTTGACCGCCCGCCGCGAGGAGTTGACGCCTGATTTTCTGGCGGCCCTGGAGCAAGTTGCCGACATGATGGGGCAGCAGGGTCAGCCGGAAGTGGCCAAGCGCCTGCGCGACATCCGCGGGCAAGCGGCGCTGGTCGTTTGATCGGCGCGCCCGGCTGCTGCAGAGAAGGGGTCAGGGCTTGCGCCTGGCTCCTCCTCCGCAGCCAGTTCGGGCCGCTTGTCATTTCCACAGGGGTCGTGTATAATGATGGCGTTTACGAATTACTGGAGACTTCTTCAGTCTCCCTTCGTGGTTACAGCAGGGGTCACATCATCATCCAACCAGGCTCGCTAGAAGACGGCGCCAGCGGCGCTGGTCTTTTTTTGTTCTAAACTGCGCCACAACCACCGCAGGCAGCCAACGCGCCAGCCTGTTCGGATGTGAGGCGCAGATTCCTGAGAGCTTGAATGCGTAGGCGTTGACCAGTTTACATTCAGGGTCTTGATGAGCGTTTGTAGAAGCGCCCATCGCAGACGACCACGGTCAAAGCCGTGATCATTAAGTTGCACGAGAGAGGACGATGGCGAACAACAAAGAAGTGTATTTGACACCCGAAGGTATTCAGAGACTGCGTGAGGAATTGGAATACCTTCAGACGGTGCGACGCGCCGAAGTAGCCCATAAAATTCACGAAGCCAAGATGGATGGCGATGTCTCTGAGAATGCAGGCTATGACGAGGCCAAGAACGAGCAGGCGTTCGTCGAAGGGCGGATCAAGACGGTTGAGCGTTTGATCGCCGGCGCCGTTGTGATCGAAGACAGTCAACACAAGACCCATGTAGCCCTCGGCGCACGCGTGACGGTGCGCGACCTCGAATTTCAAGAAACCGAGACGTACGTCATCGTCGGTTCAGCGGAAGCCAATCCGGCCGAGGGGCGCATCTCGAATGAGTCGCCGATGGGGCGCGCGTTGATGGGCGGCCAGGTGGGCCAACGCAAGCCGATCAACACCCCAGGCGGCGCAATTACCGTTGAAATTGTTGAGATAGAGTAACCGTGTTTGAAAACCTGAGCGATCAAGAACAGGCCAGGCGCGACAAACTGGCGCGTCTGCAAGAGCTCGGCATTCCCGCGTATCCGGCGCGCTGCCAGCGCACGCACACGGCGCAGGAAGCGGTCGCCGCGCTGGAAGCCGCCGAAGCGGCGGGCGCGGCGGCGGGCGCCGTCTGGTTGACGGGACGCCTGGTTGCCATCCGCCTGATGGGCAAGGCCTCGTTTGCCCATATCGAGGATGGCAGCGGACGCATTCAGTTGTTCATTCGCCAAAACGAAGTCGGTGACGACATCTACGAGAACCTGGTCAAGAAGCTGCTTGACCTGGGCGATTTCGTGGAAGTGAGCGGCCCGCTCGTCCGCACCAAAACGGGTGAGCCAAGCTGCCAGGTGCAAACGCTGCGCCTGCTCAGCAAGGCGCTGCACCCGCTGCCGGACAAGTGGCATGGCCTGCGCGATGTCGAAACGCGTTTTCGGCAGCGATACGTAGATTTACTCGCCAATCCTGAGGTGCGCCGCACCTTCGTGACGCGCGCGCGCCTCGTCAGCGCGATTCGCCGCTACCTGGACGACGCGGGCTTCCTGGAAGTTGAAACCCCAATCCTGCAGCCGATCTACGGCGGCGCGGCCGCGCGACCCTTCGTCACGTTTCACAATCAACTCAAGCAGGAATTGTTTCTGCGCATCTCTTTTGAGCTCTACTTGAAACGCTTGTTGGTCGGCGGCCTCGAGCGCGTGTACGAGATCGGTCGCGATTTTCGCAACGAGGGCATCAGCTTCAAGCACAACCCGGAATTTACACAGCTTGAGTTCTACGAGGCCTTTACGGACTACAACGGCATGATGCAGCGCTGCGAAGAGATGATTGCCGCCGCGGCGCGGGCGCTGAACGGTCACACGCGCTTGATCTACCAGGGACAGGAGCTCGATCTGGCGCCGCCCTGGCGTCGGATCACCATGTGCGATGCCATTCGCGACGCCATCGGACTCGACTACGCGGACTATCCTGACGCGGCCAGCCTGGCCGAAGCGATGCGCGCCCGCGGCCATCAGCCCGATCCAAATTCCAACCGGGGCAAATTGATCGAAAGTCTCTTTGCCGCGCATGTGGAGCCAAATCTGATTCAGCCTACGTTCATCCTGGACTATCCGGTGGAGATTTCGCCGTTGGCGAAAAAGAAAGACGGCGATCCCAGCACTGTCGAGCGATTCGAGTACTTCATCGGCGGTATGGAATTGGGCAACGCCTTTTCCGAGCTGAACGATCCGCTTGATCAACTGCAGCGCTTCCTGGACATGGGCCGCGCGCTGGATGCCGGCGATGAGGATGCCCAGCCGCTCGATGAGGACTTTGTCACGGCTCTGTGCTATGGCTTGCCGCCGACCGGCGGATTTGGGACAGGCATTGATCGTCTGGCGATGCTCTTCACCGATCAACCAACCATTCGGGAAGTCATCCTGTTCCCACATCTGCGCAGCAAAGAATCCTAAACTCGGCCCACTGGGCTTGGCCCGGCTGCTTGTGGCCGTCAGAACGTTGAGGTATACAATGCCGTATCCACTCTATGTCGCCTTTGTCTGGCATATGCATCAGCCTTACTACCGCGTGCCAGGCCAGATCGAAGCCTCGCTGCCCTGGGTGCGTTTACATGCCGCCAAAGACTATCTGCATATGCTCGAAGTGCTGCAGAAGTACCCGAAGGTGCGTGCAACGTTTAATATGGTGCCTTCGCTCACCGAACAACTGCTTGACTACGCCGCTGGTCGCCTGACCGATCGCGTCATGTCCCTGGCGCAGCGCAGCACGTGGAACGAACAAGAAAAAGCGTACCTCGTCAACATCTGCTACAGCGTGAACTGGCCCAACATCGCTCGCCGTTACCCTCGCTATCATGAGTTGATCGAGCAGCGCGACAAGGCCGTGGCCAATCCCTACGCGTTATCCGACGCGGATTATCGAGATCTCATTACGTGGTTCAATCTGGGCTGGACCGACCCCAACTGGCTTGAAAGCGACCCGCAGCTGCGCGCGCTGGTGCAGAAAGGCCGCGGCTTCACCGCAGCCGATACTATGACCGTCATTCACAAACATCTGAAAATGTGTGGACTGGTCATCGAACGTTGTCGGCAGCTCGAAGCGGATGGGCAGATTGAACTCACCACATCGCCCTATTACCATCCCATCTTGCCCCTTTTGGTGGACAATCGCCATGCGCAGCGCGCATCGCCCGGGCTCCCGCTGCCGCCGCCAGGCTACAACTTCTCTGCGCCTGCGGATGCTGAATCGCAGTTGAACCAGGCGATCGCCAGCCATACACAGCATTTTGGCCGCGCCCCGCGCGGGCTGTGGCCGGCCGAAGGCGCAGTCTCGCCGGAAATACTGCCCTTTGTGCAGGCCGCAGGTGTGCGCTGGCTCGCCTCGGATGAGGAGATTCTGGCGCGCAGCCTGAACATTCCCCTGGTTCGTGATTATGAAAAGCTTATCACCAATCCCGAGGCTTTCTATCAGCCTTATCGTCTGACAATCAACGGCCAACCTGGCCCGGCGATGATCTTCCGTGATCATGAAATGTCAGACCGCCTCGGTTTTCTATACCAGAACATCCACGGCATACAGGCGGCCGATGATTTAGTCACCCGGTTACAGTGGGTGCATTGGCGCCTGGGCAACACGCAGCCGTTCCTTCTGTCAATCATCCTGGACGGCGAAAACTGCTGGGAATGGTACGAGCACAACGGCGACGTTTTCCTCAACAGCCTCTATGAGCGGTTGCAGCGCAACGATGACCTGCGCGCCGTGACCGTGAATGAATACCTGGAAATGCACCCCACGCGGGCAGAGCTGTCAAACCTGGCCACTGGATCATGGATTCGCGCCGACCTCACGACGTGGATTGGCGATCCAGAACATACGCGCGCGTGGAGCGCCCTGGCCCGCACCCGGGCCGACCTGGTTGCCTGGCAAAACTCGGCGCACAACATTGAGCCGGCCCAGTTAGCGCGTGCCTGGCAGGCGCTTTATATCAGCGAAGGCAGTGATTGGTTCTGGTGGTATTCACGCAACAACTCATCAGACCAAGACTTGTTGTTCGACCAGACCTTTCGCGCCAACATGGCCGTGGTTTACGAGGTCATCGGACTGCCGCTGCCGGAATGGGTCGTCACACCGATCGCCCAGGGCGGCCGCCTGTTGTCCAATCTGCGCCAAGCATCGGCGCAGATTACGCCCGCGCTGCGAGCTGCAGCCGACGCCGCGCCTGACTGGACCGGCGCAGCCATCATTCAAGCAAAAGCCGCCAGCGGCGCCATGCAGCGCGCGGACAGCCGCCCAGGCGCACTGCAGATCATCCGCGTGGGCTATGACGATGACGCCTTGTTCCTGCGCCTGGAGCTGGCGGCGAGCGCCGCGACCACTGATGTCGGCGTCAATCTGAGCATCGAGACGCCCGCTCGTGCCCCCGGCGCCTGGGGTATTCGCCTGATGGCGTCGGAGAGGGCAGCACACTTACACCAACAGACCGGCGCGGGCTGGCAGCACGTGCGCGCCATTCCTACTGCGGTAGGTGAGCGCGTCATCGAGATGTCCATCCCGCTCGCCTGGCTTGATCTCTCCTTTGGCTGCACGATGTATGTCCAGGCCGACGCCAGCGACGACCGCCGACGCGTCGTCAGTCTGCCGCCCGAAGGGCCGCAAGCCATTCTGTATACAGCGCTGCCCAGGCAAGCATGAACGACGGGTGCATGTCAATGGTCGTCGCCCACGCGCAAGGCGAGCCGGGCGCCCCGCGATACCCTGGGGCAACCCGGTGTGGCCGTCCCTACCTTTGCATCCGCTGAGCCAGATTCAATTCATTTGCGGGAAGCGGCAGGATGTGGTAAAATTTGCCCTGGTTGCGGGTGTAGCGCAGGGGTAGCGCAACTGCTTCCCAAGTAGTGAGT
>CAZEPA010000114.1:0-9029 GCA_964513955.1 uncultured Anaerolineae bacterium
AGGCGGCCGATACGCTGCTCCACGCGCATCGGGTTCCAGGGCAGATCATAGTTGATGAGTTGGTGGCAGAATTGCAGGTTGCGCCCTTCGGCGCCCGATTCTGTGCTGACCAGCACGCGCGCCTCTTTCTCAAAGGCGCGCACCGCGTCTTCTTTCTGAAAAACGTTCATGCCGCCATGAAAAGCGACTGTGGCCACGTTCAAGGTACGCAAGTGATTGACAATCTGTTCCAAGGTGTGCCGATACTCGGTAAAGATCAAGAACTTGCCTGGAAAGCGATCGAGGATTTCGCGCACCGCGTTCAGCTTGCGGCTCTCGCCAATTGTCTGCGCCAGCGCCAGGAATGCGGTCAGGCGCCGGCGCGTCGCCTCAGGATACTGCGCGTCGCTCACCAGCTTCTCCAGGGTGCCCACCACGGCCTGTGGACTGCTGCACAGCTCCCGCTGCAAGGTCAACAGCACCAGGCGCAAATGTTTGCTGCCGGACTCCTGCTGAAACTCTTCACGAATGTACTGCGTGACCTGGCGGTACAGCTCTAGCTCAGGCTCGGACAGGTTGAGATGATAGACGGCCGCGCGGCGGGCCGGCAGACGCACGGTCACTTTGCTGCGTTGATTGCGGATCATCACATCGTTGAGGAGGCGGCGCAGCGCGGGCGCGTTGCGGGGCTGACGCCCATCGCGCTGATCGAAATACTGCCGCCGGAAGCCGCGCACCGTGCCCAGGTGTCCTGGCGACAAAATCGTGACCAGGCTGTACAGTTCCGTTAGATCGTTCTGCACCGGCGTGGCGGTCAACATGAGGACGTAGCGCTTGCGAATCTGGTTCACAAAGCGCCAGGCCACCGTGCTGCGATTTTTCAGCTTGTGCGCTTCATCCACAATGAGCAGGTCGTAGTCGCGTTCCAACAGGAGCGCGGCGCGGTTGGTCTGCTTGGCTGTGTCCAGGGAAACGATCCAACGCCCTGCGGTGGCCCCGACCACAGCGCGCCAATCAGCCGCAGCATCCAGGATGGTGAAAGGCTCACGGAACTTGCTCTCCAGTTCCTCGCGCCACTGCTCAGTGAGCGACGCGGGCGTCAGCACCAGAATGGTCTGCGCCAGCCCGCGCTCGATCAGCTCCTTCATGATAATGCCGGCCTCAATCGTCTTTCCCAGGCCGACCTCATCCGCCAGCAGCGCGCGGCCGCGCATGTCGCGCAGGGCGCGGCGCGCGGTCTCAAGCTGATGCTCGTAATGCTCCACCGCGATATCTTCCAGGCAGATCAGCTCATCGAAGCCGCGCGACAGGCGCAGCGTTTCCGCGCGCACGCGCAAGTGAAACAGGTCTAGGCTGGCCGGTTCTTGCTGGCGCAGGAAGCGCGCCAGTTCCTTGTGCCCTTCGATGAGGCGCGGCGGCAGCTGCACGCCCAACGCCTCAATGGCGCTGACCAACTGCGTTTGGCGGTTGTAGCGATGCCCACAGCGGAAACACTCCAGCGCGGTCTCTTCATCGAGCCAGCCGCACGACGGGCAGCGCTTGCCCAGAACCACGTCGTCGGCAGTGGAACGGCGCTTCTTGGGGGCTTGGGTCTCGGCCGGAATCTCCAGCCATTCGAATCGTTCAAGCATCTACAAATACTCGTCTAGAACAAGCGGGTTTGCGAGGACGCCGGCCGCGCGCGGTGCTTGGCCCACGCACGCAGCGCGTTGACGGTTTCTTCCATCATTTGCGACAGCGGAATCGTCTCGGCCAGCACGCTGACCATGTCGTCTGTCGCCAGCGGCCGGCTCGCGTCGAAGGCTTCATACAGCCCGGCAATGACGGCCTGTTCGATCTCCGCGCCGCTCAGGCCCTCGCTCGACATCGCCAGGGTGGGCACATCGAACTGCTGCGGGTCGCGACTGCGTTTGCGCAGGTGAATGCGGAAGATGTCCTCCCGTTCTGAGGCCATCGGCAGGTCCACAAAGAAAATCTCGTCGAAGCGCCCCTTGCGCACCAGTTCGGGCGGCAGTTGATCCACCAGGTTAGCGGTGGCGACTACAAACACGGGCGCCTTTTTTTCTTGCAGCCAGGTGACGAAGCTGCCAAAAACACGCGCCGCGGTCCCCGCATCGCTGACGTTCGAACTGCCGACGCCGGAAAAGCCCTTTTCGATCTCATCCACCCACAGCAGGCAGGGCGCAATGGATTCTGCCACTCGGATCGCGGTGCGCAGATTCTCTTCCGACGAACCGACCAGGCTGGCAAAGAGGCGTCCCACATCCAGGCGCAGCAAGGGCAGGCGCCAGGCGTTGGCGACGGCTTTGGCCATCAATGATTTGCCCGAGCCTTGCACGCCCACGAGCAAGATACCGCGCGGCTCCGGCAGGCCAAATTTGCGCGCCTCGTCGGAAAAGGCGCGCACCCGCTTGCGCAGCCATTCCTTGAGCACATCCAGGCCGCCCACATCGGTCAGCGTCTCCGAGGTGTCGTAGAATTCCAGCAAACCCGACTTGCGGATGATCTGCTTCTTCTCCGCGGTCACCGCCTCCACCGCGTGACCATCCAGGCGGCCGCCGGCCATGATGATCGCCTTGGCCAGCGCCTTCTCAGCTTCAGACAGGGTCAGCCCCAACGCTGCTTTGGCCAGGCGTTCGCGCTCGCGGCGGTCGAGCTGAATGCGCGCCTTGCCATCCGCCTCGAGCGTCTGCACCGCGCGCTCATACAGTTCATTCAGTTCGGCTTCCGTGGGCAGGCTGAAGTCAATGACCGTGATTTCCTTTTCCAGCTCCGGCGGAATGCGCAGCACGGGCGAGAGCAGAATCACGGTGCGATGGCCCTTCTGCAGAGCCTGGGCCAGGTCGCGCAGCTTGCGCACGATCTCATGATTCTCAAAAAATGGGTGAAAGTCGCGCAGAATGACCAGCGTCGGGGTGCTGTCCTCCATGATGCTGTTGAGCGCGACCAGCGGATCGCGCTTCGTCGGGTCTTTGCGGCCGTTGGCCTGGTTGACGAAACCCTCCGTGCACGACCAGGCAATCACCTGTTTGCGCGTCTTGGATTCATCGGCCAGCTTCTGGATTTCGACCAGCGCGCGTTCCTCTTCCGCGGTCACCACGTACAACAGCGGATAGCGGGCACGAATGTAAATATCGAGTTCCTGGCGCATCGCGTGCTTGTCCTCGCCCACGTCCTGTGATTTGCGACCCGAAGTATACCACAGAAACTTTGCCTTTGCGCAGTCGGTAAAGCTCATGGTGAAAGAAGCCGCCGCCGCGGTTGTAGAACAAGGGCGAGAGCTGACCGTGGCGCACCTGGATCATGATCCGATGAATTACTCGGAGGATAATCTGCGTGCGTTGTACTTCATCTGTTGTAAGGCGCGTTCCAGCAAATCATTGACCCTGAGTTCGCCCGCCCATTTTCGCAAATAATCCAGATCGAGTGCGCCGGCGCGGGTTATCAGCACACCGAGAATATCGCGCCATTGGCGCTCTGATACTTCGCCGCCGATGCGATACCATTCGAGCTTGGCAAGGACCGTATCTTCGGGGCTGGCAAATTTGGCGCTGATTTCCGTCTCAAAGGCGAAGGTCTGTTGTTGGGCGCGGGCCAGTTGCGACTGTAGAAAGGGCCGCGGACGCGGGACAAAAATATCCACCTTGAACATCGTTTCGCGGTGGATGATGTTGAAACTGGAATGCCGTTGGATCGATTCAGCGATCATCTCATCGTCCACGTAGAATTCATCCTGCAACGCGGCGACAAAGGGTTGTAGGTGTTCCAGCCGCATTTCAGCGACGATATCCGAATCTTGCGTGGTGCGTACCATGCCGTAGAGCGTACTGGCCAGCGATCCGCCGATGAGGTAGGGGATGCCAAACGCTTCGAGAACGCCGGTCACTTTGAGCGTGACTTCAATCGGTTCATTTTGCATGGCTGATTTCTCCATACACTTTGCGGGCGGCCACTTCCCCCAATAATAAACCGGCCAGCCGGCGGCGGATTTCGGCCTCGCTGGCCTGGGGATATTGGGCGCGCAGTCCCATAGACGCCAGCATTTGCGCCGATTTGTTGAGCTGCGCCAGCATATTCATTTTGCGGGTGGGGCTGGCCTGCCGCCATAGCTGGATTTGCAGGGCCTCCATTTGGGGGTGGGTGTCGGGAAAAAGGACGCTCATAGCGTGCTCCCAGGGCCAATAGCCGCGCCATAGACCCATAAACAAGTGAACATTTGATGAACCTCAAGCTGACCAACGTGCTCAGCGACATCACTGGCGTGACTGGGCTTGCGATCATTCGGGATATTATCGCCGGCGAGCGCAATCCGCACAAACTGGCAGCCTATCGCGATCCGCCTTGCCACAAGAGCGAAGCTGAGATCATCGCGGCCTTGTCCCCGGCGCAGGCCGCACAGACCGTTGTTGAAGAACGATCTTCTGACCCTGCCGGGGACGGGACTGCCCATTTACGCCTGAATCTTAAGCCGGGTCCACCACGCGGCCCAGGAAGAGGATCGCGCCGGTCTGCCGGTCGTGAATTACCACCAAGAAAGGGCGATCCACGGTGAGGGAGACCGGCTCCTCCTCTACTTGAATTGAGGTCAGCCTCATCTCGACAGCCGAGGCCGCCGCCGCCTCGGCGCCCTTCTCATCCACCTCCACCACAGCCTTGTGCACCACCGCGCCGATGGAGAGATCGCGCGCGCCGTCTATGCCGGAAAAATCAGCCAGGTCTGGTGTGATGGCGTCGGTCATACCCAATTGGCCGAGCACATCCGCCAGGGAGAAGGTCGAGCCAGCGCGGAATTTGGGCAGACCCAGCGCAACCTTGCGTGAGGTCATGGAACCCATGCTGCTGCGCAGCCAGTCCGCGCTGAGGTTTGCTTCGACCGCATCCAGGCGTCCGCGGTCCGGCACGATGACCGTCATAGCAATCAACGTACCCGTGTACTCCAGGGTGACCGCCTGGTAGCCGTCGCCGGCGCCGTAGGCGAGATCGGCCGGTTTTTGCATAAACATCATGGGCACGCGGCGCTCGCTGCCGTCCAACCGAAAGAACGGCTCGTCATGCGTGAGCGCCTTGTCAAACGGCAGGAGCCAATCGGCCTTGAAGTAAATGGCATTCGCCAGCACCAATCGAGTGTCCGCGGTGATCACGCCGGGCGGAATCAGGTCGGTGATCTTGCCGGTGGTTTGGAAACTCGCCCAATCGTTGACGGCCGCGCGCGCGGCGTCCGGCGCCTGCTTGAAATCGGTCGGCTTGACGCCGGCCCCGTAGTGCTGCTTCATCAGGGCCACAAAGTCTGCTTGCAGCGGCAGGTCGCGCTGCGCCCACAGCGCATTGGCTGTGTTGAGCCGGGCGCTGCTTTTCGCTGCCGGGTAGAGCGCCCAGTTGAGGGTTGCCGCGGCCGCATGCTGCCTGGAATCCGGCAAGGTGATGTGCAGCACCTGCGCCATTTGAGCCTGCGTGTTGCCGCGTGCACCGGCATAGGTCATCGTCAACGCCGTGGAAAGGCTGTAGGGGGAAAAGAAAAGATTGCCCGGGGCGTCACGCAGCTGTTGGTACAGGTCGGTCGCGAACCTGTTTTGTCCGGCCGCGAGTTGGGCCAGGTCTTCCGCCGGGGCGGGAGTGGCGGGCGCGGGGGGTGGTTTTGGCTGCGCGGCGACGGGCGCCGGTTCACAGCCGGTGACGAGTTGGGCGAGCAGGATGAACAGACAGGTTATCAGCCAGAAATGCCTGGCTAATCGGTTTCTCATGGCAGCACCTCCTTTCAAGTGCGCCATCGAGACGGAAGCCAGTGCGGGATGGTTCCGCGCCCCCAATCACGCGCCGCGGCTA
Source organism: uncultured Anaerolineae bacterium (assembly GCA_964513955.1). Lineage (GTDB taxonomy): Bacteria > Chloroflexota > Anaerolineae > SSC4 > Amarolineaceae > Amarolinea. The sequence goes on from CAZEPA010000114.1 coordinate 5,803, forward strand.
GGCCCGCGACCGGGGCAAGTTACCCCTGGCATAGGCGTTGCAGCGCGTCGCGCGCCGATTCCTCCGTCACGACGACCAGGATGTCACCCGCCCGCAGGAGCGTATCGCCATGGGGGATGATCACGCGCCGACCTCGGCGCAGGCTGGCGACCACGCAATCCCGTGGCCAGGGCACGTCTTGGATGCGCTGGCCATCGCACGCCGTCCCTCCTTTCACTGCTATCTCCTCAACGGAAACCGCCTCGCCCGAAACAGCGTTCAGCTTGGCTTGATGCGCGCGATGGCGCAGCGACGAGCGGCGCGTGAGGGCCAGATCATACGCACGGACCAGATCAATGCGGCGCAACATGCCGAGCAGCAGGCGTGGATTGCGTGGGTCCACAACCGGCAGGCGCCCGATATCGCGGACGCTCATGCGTCGCAGCGCTGTGCCAATGCTTTCCTCGGGATGCGCTACCAGCATCTCGCGCGTGCATACATCGCCCACCATGCGGTTCGAGTTCTCATTTTCGGTTTGCGCCTGTTCCAGGTCCTGGACCGTGAGGATACCGACTAGATCGCCCGCCTCATTAACGACCGGCAGTCCGTGGTGGCGCGTCCGCGCAAAGAGGTCGGCGGCCGTGACGAGTGGGTACGTTTCGCGCAACGTGACGATGCTTGTCTCCATGACCTCGCCGACCGTGATGCCTTCCAGCACCTCCACGTCGCGACCACGTTGTAGGCGCAGCCCCTTGCGCGCAAGTCCCAGGGTATAAACAGAGTCACGACGCAATTGTTGCGCCACGAAAAGACCGACCACTACGGCAAACATCACCGGCAGAATGATGCGGTAGTCGTGAGTCATCTCGAACAGCAGAATAATGGCGGTCAGGGGTGCATGTACGGCGGCAGCCAGCACGGCAGCCATGCCGACCATGGCATAAGCTGGGGGCGCAATGAACAGTGCCGGGAAGAGCCGCTGCGCGACTGAGCCGTAGGCGGTTCCCAGCGTGGCACCAAGGAAAAGTGAGGGGGCAAACACGCCGCCCTGAAAGCCACCACCGATGCTGACAGCGGTCATCACCAGCTTGGCTATCAGTAGCGTAACGAGCAACAGCACTGTCATTGGCTGGCCGTTGAAGATGGCGTCAATGGTCTCGTAACCTGTGCCGAGCACTTGCGGCAACCAGATTCCTACGATACCCACCGTTAGTCCTGCGGCCGCTGGCTTCAGCCATCCCGGCGCAGGCCAGCGATGAAAGAAATCCTTGGCGGTGAAGAGCAAGCCGGCATAGAGCGCCGCTACCGGGCCGGCCAGTATCCCCAGGCCCACATAGAGCGGCAATTCGGCGCTTGAATGGAGAGCATACTGAGGCACGCGAAAAGCTGGCTGGGGGCCGGAGATAGACTGCGTGAAGACCGCCGAGGTGACCGCTGCTAGGACGATCACACCTAATCCGCCGCCAACGATCTCCCCCAGCACGATTTCGAGCGCGAAAAAAACGCCGGCAATAGGCGCATTAAACGCGGCAGCAATCCCAGCCGCAACGCCTGCGGCCACCAGGGTACGAATCCAGTCATCGGAAAAGTGCAGCTTCTGTCCAGCAAAGGAGCCCAAGTTGGCGCCAATCTGCACGGAGGGATCCTCCGGACCGACCGACGCACCGGCGCCGATGGAGAGCGCAGCAGCTACGGTTTTAACGATTCCCAGGCGATACTCCAGACGCCCACCGACGAGAGCGACAGCCTCCATAATGCCAGAGACGCCGTGGTAGCGCTCCTCACCGACGAGGTAGTGCCAGAGCAGCCCCACGAACAAGCCGCCCAGGGCTGGCAGCAGCGCCACGGTCCACGGCCCGAGGGGGCTGAGTGATCCACCCAGCCAGCCGAAGGTCGCCGTGTGTGTCCAGACGATCATTTGCTTGAAAAACCACACGCCCGCACCCGTAATGAGGCCTAAGATAACGCCGATAGCACTCAGGATGGCCAGGCCGGATGGCTGCTGACGCTCCAGCCATCGCCGCAGACTGCTGAGAATGACAGACAAGAAACGATGCATAGACCAATACCTCAATTCCGTGCGGGTTAACGCGCAGCACTAATGAGCTTCACATAATCCAGCGCAATCCAACCGGCAAGTCATCGGGGGATCAAAACTCGTGCCCACAGGCGCCTGTTGGCTTCAACCTGTTGTCCCAACAGAAAAACTGCCGTGTCATCCGTCATCGCGCCGGCAATTGACCCGCTAGGCGTTGTTCGCAACCAGGCGCCACGGCCGCTTGTGTTGACCACCACGGCTGGCGTTGGTGTCGGAGGCGTCGTCGGTATGGCAGTTGGCGTCAGGGTAGAAAGCGCGGTCGCGGCAGCCGTGGCAGTGGGTGAAGCGGATGCCGTCGCCGTTGGCGTGAGCGCAGGGGGCGGCGGGGGTGATGGCGTTGGCGTGAACGCGGTCGTAGCCGTCGGCCCAAGGGTTGGCGTTTGAGTCGGCGTTGGCGTTGGTTAATGTCGGTGGCGCCAATGGATCGAGCCGGGGTGCGGGAATCACGTTGAGCAAGAGTGCGACCAGCTGTTGCAGGTGCGTGGCGATGTCTCGTTGAAATGTCAACGCTGTTTCATGTGAGAATTGGCGGACCGACCGCAAGGGGACAGCCAGGTGGAGGACGCCATCATCGGTCTGGTTACGCCGTACTTCGACGAGTTCATCCACTGTCTGGAGTATGGACAACCTCTCAACATAAAAAACCTCCCGCTTTCGCCGATGCCCGGTCTATCTGCGCTCTCGCGTCCAATGCGGCCGCAGCCCAAGCACGCGCGTCACCGGCGTGACAAAGAGCAGGCCGGAGTTCGGCGCGTTGAAATTGCCGCCGACCGCCTTTTCAGTGACCTGGATCAGCCCCTCCAGGTCAAAGGCGTCATCCACGACCACGAAGATCGTGCGATGATGATACTCTTCCTCCTCGAGGAGATGGCGCAAGGAGGGGAATAAGGGGACGTCATCGCGCTGCGCGCGCAACTGCCGCAGTTTGTGAAGTCCAATACTCTCCAGAATCGTGACGCCAGTGACGCCGAAGGCTTCCCAGGCGTTCAGCACATCCTGGCTCTTTTCCAGGCTCGGCAAGACAGCGACGACCATACTAGGCATGACTTACCTCTTTTTCGGCAAATGCCCGCCGCAGTAAGAGCGGCGTAATCAGGGTAGTAATCAGGACAATGAACGTGATACTGGAAAACAGCTCCGGCTGGATCAG
>CAZEPA010000114.1:9039-10038 GCA_964513955.1 uncultured Anaerolineae bacterium
CCACATTCACACCAACGGCTGCCACAATCAGGCCTACCTCGCCGCGGCTAATCATCCCCAGGCCGACGCGCAGCGACTCTCGGTTCGTGAAGCCGCCCAAACGTGCCCCTAGCCCACATCCCACGACCTTGGAAATGACGGCTACCACGACCAGGACCGCAATCAGCAGCAGATTTGGCCCCGTCAGCAAATGAGCGTCCGTCTTCAGACCAATACTGGCGAAGAAGATCGGCACCAAAAATGCGTAGGTGATAGTGTGCATGCTGCGTGTAATCTTGGCATGCAGATGACTGCGGCCGAAGCCCACACCGGCGATGAACGCGCCCGTGATCGCAGCCAGGCCGCCGGCCACCTCAGCAGTCCAGGCGAAGGCCAGGGCCACGACCAACACCAGCGCAGCCAGGCCCTCGCTGATGGCTTGGCGATCCACCCAATCGGCCAGGCGCGGCAGCACCAGGAAGCTGACGGCCCCGGCCGCGCCCAGGTAAATGAGCATGCGCAGCAGGATGAGCGGCGCCGCGGCCAGCCCCGCGGTGCTGGTGGCCACGGCGACAAAGATGGATAGCAACAGAATGACCAGCACGTCATCCACGACGGCCGCGCCGAGAAGCGCAATGCCTTCGCGGCTGCGCAGCACGCCCAATTCGAGCAAGGTTTGCGCGCTGATACTGACGCTGGTGGCCGTTAGGATCATGCCAACGAAGAGGGCGGCATTTCCCTGGTAGCCAAAGGGCAGTACGGCCACGGCGCCCAGCGCCAGCGGCGCGATCACGCCGCTGACCCCTGCCAGCGTCGCCACGCGTCCCGCGCGCCGCATCTCGCGTACGTCCACCTCCAAACCGGCCAGGAACATCAAGCAGATCACCCCCAGCTCAGCCAATCCGTAAACGGCTTCCGTCAATAAATGCGGCTCCACCGGGTTGGCCAGAAACGGCCAGTGGAGAAGGTCGAGCGCGCTGGGGCCGAGGAAGACGCCCACGAGCAGTTCGCCCAGGACGT
>CAZEPA010000115.1:0-9978 GCA_964513955.1 uncultured Anaerolineae bacterium
GCTGGCGTGCTCGCGTTCGACGCGCGCGCGTCTGCGAACCTCCTCGGCGCAAGCAACCCGGTTCTGGTCACCGATGAGGAGCCGCCGTTCACACTGCTGTGGGGCGACATCCATGGCCACACGGCGCGTTCGGACGGCGGCGGCGCGCCTGACGACTATTATCGTTACGCCCGTGATGTCGTTGGCCTGGACTTTGCCGCCTTGACCGATCATGACGATATGCTCGATGACGCCGAATGGACCGAGTCCAAGCGCGTGACCAACCGCTTCAACCAGCCAGGCCAATTTTCCACCCTCGTGGCTTATGAATGGACGCATTGGGTGCACGGGCATCGCTGCGTCTACTTCAAGAGCCAGGATGCGACCATCATTCGGCGCACCGCGCCCGGGACGGACAATCCGGCCGGCCTGTGGGCGGCGCTGCGGCGCAGCGGCGCGGCCGTGATGACCATCGCCCACCATACGCGCGGCCTGCGCGGCACCTTCGACGGCGGCCAGGCCGAGATTGACTGGCGTGCGTTCCCACCGCCGGCTGACCTGGAGCGCCTGGTCGAGACCTATTCGATTCATGGGCACTGCGAAAACGAGGAACTGGCCGGCCCAGATTTCATCGGGCGCAAGGGCTTTGTCCAAGATGCCTTGCGCCAGGGCTTGCATCTCGGCCTGATGGCGTCCGGTGATGACCACAGCGGGCATCCTGGCTTTGGCCCTGGCGCGCATGGTGAACCGGCTGGTCTGCTTGGCGTCTTTGTGCAGGCCAACACGCGAGAGGCGATTTGGGAAGCCATGCACGCGCGACGGGTCATCGGCACGACGGGGCCGCGCATCATCCTCGATTTTCAGGCTGATGGGCAATGGATGGGCGCGGAGATCACCGCGTCTGCGTCGCCGCGCTTCGTGGCCCATGCCTGGGGAACCGCGGCGCTGGCCCGTCTTGAACTGCTGCGCGAGGCGACGACGATTTACCAAGCCGCGTTGGACGGCACATCGAGCGCGGTGCTGGAGGCTGTGGACAATCAGCCAACCGTGCGCACGCACGCCTATTATGTCCGTTTAACGCAGGTGGACGGTCATATGGCCTGGGCGGGGCCGATTTGGGTTACGCGCCGCGCGCCAACTTGACGAAGCAGCCACCTGGTGGCAAAATAGATAGACTTGTTTTTCTTGCCCAACCGATGACCGGCATCTGCAGCCGGATGAGGAGAGAAAAGGTGTTGTTCGCATGAAGATTGCTATGCTCGGTACGCGGGGTGTACCGGCAAGCTACAGCGGCTTTGAAACGTGCGTCGAGCAGCTCGGCAGTCGCCTGGTGGCCCGCGGCCATGAAGTGACCGTCTATTGCCGCAGCCACCACGTGGACTACGATCAGCCAACCTACAAGGGGATGCGCCTCGTCAAGCTGCCCACCGTCAAGAACAAATACCTGGACACGATTGTTCATTCTTTCCTCTCCAGTGTACATGCCTTGGGGCAGGGGTATGACATTGTGCTCTATTTCATTGCCGGCAACAGCGTGGTTTCATGGATTCCACGCCTGGCCGGTCAAACCAGCATCCTGAATGTAGATGGCCTGGATTGGAAGCGCGCCAAATGGCCGCCGCTGGCAAAGCGTTACATCCAGTTTGCCGAGCGGATGGCTACGATCCTGCCGAATGCTTTTCTAACCGACAGCCGCGTGGTGCAGCAGTTCTATCGCGACACGTACCACGCAGATTCGCCTTACATTGCCTATGGCGCCGAATTGCCCATCCGTGGACCAGGCCCGCAGTTGGCTGAATGGGGTCTCGAACCGCGACGCTATGTATTGTTTGTGGGGCGCCTGGTGCCCGAGAACTGCGCCGATCACCTGGTGCAGGCGTTTCAGACCCTGCACACTGACATGAAGTGCGTCATTGTCGGCGATGCGCCCTACGCCGAGGAGTACATTGCACGTTTGAAAGCGGTTCACGACCCGCGCGTAATCTTCACCGGCTATTGCTTTGGCGAGGGTTACTGGGAATTGGCATCGAACGCGTACCTGTTTGTCGAAACGTCCGGCGTTGGCGGCACGCATCCGGCGCTCGTGGAAGCCATGGCATTCGGCAACTGCGTGGTGGCCCATGATACGGCTGAAAACCGAGAAACAGTAGACAGCGCCGGTTTCGTTTATGACGGCGCGAGCGGCGCAGCCGCCCTGGCGCCGCTGTTGCAGCAGCTCGTGGACGCTCCCGCGCTCGTGGCAGCCTATCGCCAAAAAGCGTCCGCGCGCGCGACCGCATACTACACGTGGGAAAAAGTGACCGATGATTACGAGGCTATGTTCAAGCGCTTACGCCCCGTGATGGCGGCCTCGATGGCTGGTCGCAGCAAATGATGATCACCTTTGGCTGCGCGATTGCTTTGTGCGCCGATGCACCCAACGTTGTGCGCCCATGAATCTGTTTGTATCACGGAGACGACATGCGTAGATACTATCAATCCAACTATGTGCTTTTTCTGGCGACGGCCGATCTGGCGCTGACCTGCATCTCGCTTTTCCTCGCCGGTCAAGCGCGCTTCATCCTGCCCTACGGCGTACGCTTGACAGAGAAAATGGTCACGTTACCGTTGGTAGTCTACGCGGCGGCCGCGGTGATCTGGGGCGTCAATTTCGTCCTTTTTTCTGTCTACGACCGGCGGCGTTTGCTGCGCATTGTAGACGAGGCTCAACTGGTGACCGCCGCAGTGGCGATGTCCAACCTGGTGTTGGCGGGGCTGCTCTATCTCACCTATCGTGATGTCCCGCGTTTGCTGTTCGTCTACTTTGTGGTGCTGGATGTCTTTTTCTTGTTGATGCTGCGCATCACCTTGCGCATGGGCTTTCGTATTGCAGGCGCGCGGCGAATGCAGGCCGTGCGCGTGTTGATCGTTGGCGCCGGCAAGGTGGGCCGCCAGGTTGCGCAGGAGATTCAGGCGCAAAGCTGGACTGGCCTGACCTTGGTCGGTTATCTCGATGATGACCCGAGCAAACAGGAAAGCGTTCTTGAGGGCGCGCCTGTGCTGGGACAGTTGGAGGCGGCGAATCGCCTGGTGCAGAGCCAGCGCGTGGATGAGGTCATCCTGGCCTTGCCCCTGCGCGCTCACGGCCCCTTAGAGGATTTGGTTTTGGCCCTCCAAAGCTTACCGGTGCGCGTGCGCGTCGTGCCCGACTTTTTTGATCTCGCCATCTTTCGCGCCACCATTGACGATTTTGGCGGCATTCCGCTCATTGGCCTGCGCGATCCCGCCATTGATGGCTACAATCGCACCATCAAGCGCGCCTTCGATCTGCTGATTGCCACGCTCGGCCTTCTGTTTGTTTGGCCGATCATGCTCTTGGTCGCGGTCGCGATCAAGCTCGATTCACCTGGGCCTGTGTTCTTCAAGCAGGAGCGCGTGGGAGAAAACGCCCGCGTGTTCACCATAATCAAGTTTCGTTCTATGGTGGTGGATGCTGAACAGCGCCAGGCCGAGGTCTTGAAGACGACCGACAACGGTGTGGTCATGCATAAGACAGCCAATGATCCACGGATTACACGTGTCGGGCATTTCATTCGCCGCACGAGCCTCGACGAGATTCCCCAGCTTTTCAACGTGCTCAAAGGCGATATGAGCCTGGTGGGTCCACGGCCCGAACTGCCATTCCTGGTTGAACGGTATGAACGCTGGCAGCGTCAGCGCTTCGCCGTGCCCCCAGGCATCACGGGGTGGTGGCAGATCAATGGCCGCAGCGATAAGCTGATGCATCTGCATACGGAAGATGACTTGTACTACATCCGCAACTATTCACCTTTACTCGATTTGCAGATTCTCTGGCGAACTATTGCCGTAGTTTTGCGTGGGCGGGGCGCCTATTGAGACCATCAAGCGGTACAATGTCGCCGCGGAGGCTCATTTGGTGCAGGATTACCCAAACGAAGTATTGCTATCCACCGCTGATTGTGTTATCCTGCTTCTCACAGACGCACAGTCTATTGCCATCGCTGCGTCAATAGTTGTTTAATCGGAGGAAATCTCAATGAAGCGTTCACGTCTACTAATGGTCTTTAGTGTGGTACTCACCCTGGCCCTGCTGGCGACGCCAGCTTTCGCCGCCGACCCAAATCCTGGTTCGGGCAGCGCCGATGTGACGGTCATGAATGCCGACACCAATACGGGCGGCGCTGCATCCACCGTGCTGGCGCAGTATTACAGCCAGGCTGGCACGCTGTCCAACACGCGACAGCAGAACGTAGCGCCGCTCGGTTCCTATCAGTTCCGCGCCGCGGACTCTGGCTTGCCGGACAACTGGGTCGGCGCCATGGTGCTCTCGGCCAGCACTGAATTGGCCGCAGTGGCTACGATTCAGTGGACCGGCGGCTCCGCGGGCGACGGCGTCGAAGCCGACTCATATTCTGGCTTTGCCAGCGGTTCCAGCCGCATGAACGTGCCGTTTGCGGTGTACGCGCCCAATGCGCAGTACACGGTGTTCTCGGTGCAGAACACGGAGAGTGCCACGACGGCCAACATCACGATGAAGTACTACAACCGCGCCGGCAACCTCGATGCCACCATTACCGATACGATTCCGCCTAACGGTCAGAAGATGTACGACCTGCACATCCCGGGCGCCAAGATTCCGGTGTGGGGCAACATTCCGTACTTCCAGAGCAATGGCAACTGGACGGGCGCGTTGGTGATTGAAACGGCCAGCTCCGACCAGAAGGTGGCGGCGGTGGCGAACAACTTCTGGCCTCGCTACAACGTGGCCTTCAACGCATCGAGCCGCGGCGCACGCAAGCTGTTCGTGCCCTCGGTCGAGCGCCGCTACACCAACCCGAACACCGACAACGGTTGGCTTGGCTTCAGCGTGACCATCGTGCAGAACCTGGGCACGAGCAACACGTCTGTGACGCTCAAGTACATCAACAAGGACACCCAGAACATTGACCTGACCCTTGGCCCTATCACCCTCGGCCCTGGTGTGGCGGTTGGTTGTAATACGCGTTCGGGCGGCGCTGGTTGCACCGCAGCCGGCACGTACAACACGCTCGGCGCCCTCTGGGTTGGCTCGGTCATCGTCGAATCTACGTCGCAGGACGTGGCGGCCATCTCCTACTCCATCCGCCCGCGTGACAACGAAGCTGGCGCCTACACTGGCGCGGATTCGTCCAACGCCGGAAACAACACGTTCCTGTCGGAAGTCTATCAGATCGGCGGCGGCGGCAGCGCCCGCACGCTCTGGTCGCTGATGCGTCTGCAGAACGTGTCGAGCAACACGGCCACCGTCCAGGTGCGCTTCGTCAATCGTGACGGCACCATCGTCAACTCGGCCACGCAGAATATCACCATCGCCGGCGAGAAATCCTCCAATTTCAACCTGCGCGAGGACAGTCCGATTAACCTCGGCGGCAACTGGTCGGGCGCGGTTCACATCAGCTCCAATCAGCCGCTGGCAGTCGTCGTGGAAAACCTGTGGGGCTTGAGCAAGCTCGCTGCCTATAACGGCTACAGCCGCTAAACCCTTCAGTTTTGTAGATTGACTAAGAGCCGCCGCTCAAATCGGCGGCTCTTTTTTTCCCTGGGCGCAAGCATGGGCTGGCGGGGCGCTTGGCGGCTCACTAACCCTGTGGTATAATTCCATTTACTTTCACCGTCCATGCCTGCCTGTCTGTAATTTTCGGGCACCCAATTCATCTGCCACAGGAGAAAATGCACTGTATGGAACTCACGACATCCGAATTGAAGCGTTGTGTTCTTGTCAACGTCAGCGGCCGCATTGATGGCAGCACCGCGCCTGAGCTAGAGCAAACCTTGAAAGCTCTCCTCGACTCAGGTCACTACCGGTTTGTGCTTGATGTGGGCGGCGTCACTTTCCTGAGCAGCGCCGGCATTCGCGTCTTGGTTAGCACCTGGCGCGCCGCACGCCGGTTCAATCTGGGCGATTTGCGTCTGGCCAATGTGCCTGCCCGCATCAGCGAGGTGTTGGACCTGACCGGTCTCAATGACCATTTTGCCCAGTTCAGCAGCACCGTTGAAGCGGTCGGCAGCTTCTAACGCGCCGTAACCGACCCGGTGCGTTTCGTTCCCCCGCCAGTCTGGCGCGTCTAGCTATCTGTAATGCCGCGAGAACGATGAATGCCTATGAGCCTGCGCTGGCAACTGACGATTGCAAGCGACCCGCACAACCTGCCCTTCATTGCTCAGTTCGTGCGTGACGCGGCCCGCGCAGCCGGCTTGCACGAAGATGCCATCTTCGCGATTGAGCTGGCGTGCGACGAAGCCTGCAGTAATGTGATTGAACATGCCTACCGCCGCATGGACGGCCCGTTGCACCTCACCTGTTCAGTGCACCAGGCGGACTTCGTCATTGAAATTCAAGACCAAGGACAGCCATTCGATCCCACCAGTGTCCGCTCCCCCAAACGCAAGCGCCGACCGACCGATTTGCCCGTTGGCGGCCTGGGCATCCACCTCATGCGGCAGCTCATGGATGTCGTTGACTATCGTTTTAGTTCAGAAACCGGCAACCACTTGACCATGGCAAAACGCAACGTGGTGCCATGGCCTGCGCCAGGAGAGACGTGAGACATGGCCGACATTCTGCCAGTCGGCCGCGATACACGACCGCCTGTGGGGCGAGCGCCCATCCATCTCGACGAACTGCGTGCCCTGGCCGAGGCAGGCCAGGCCATCGTGCAGGCGCAGATGAACGAAGATCAGCTCTGTGAGCTAATCTTTCAGCACGCGACGCGCCTGATGGATGCTTCCAGCTTTCATCTGGGTCTCTTCGATAAGGACGATTTCGTCATCAAGGTGTGGCGGCGACACGGCAAGCGGCTGGATGGCGCCCGATTTGTGGGCGGCGCCAACGAAGGCATTGTGGGCTGGCTGCGCCGCAACCGCCAGCCGCTGCTGGTGCATGATTTTCAGACCGACATGGAGCACCTGCCGGCGCGCCCGCGATACGACGATGAACATCCCCCGCGTTCAGCCATCTTTGTGCCTATCCTGGCCGGTGAGCTCGCGATTGGCAGCCTGGCTGTGCAAAGTGATGAGCCAGGCGCCTACAGCGAAGAAAACCTGCGCACCCTCTTCATCATTGCCAATCAAGCGGGCGTCGCCCTGGTCAATGCCCGTCTCTATCAAGTGGTTGAACGTCGCGCGCGCCAATTACAGACCGTGGCGCAGGTCAGCCGCAAGGTCGCCGCGATTTTGGACCTCGATCAACTGCTGAACCAGGTGGTTGAGTTGATTCGTGACCGCTTTGGCTACTATCACGTCCAGATTTTCTTGGTGGCCCAGGGCACAGGGCGCGCTTATTTCCGGGCCAGCAGCGGTCACAACCTGAACAAGCTGTGGCTGCGTCGCGGCCGGTTCGTCCGCATTGGCATCGAAGGCATCATCGGATGGGTGGCTCAGCATGGCCAACCCTTGCTGGCCAACGATGTGTCACAAGAAACGCGCTATTTTCCTGATGACCCGCGCCTTCTGCCCAATACGCGCGCCGAACTGGCTGTGCCGTTGATGGTGGAAGATCGCGTCCTTGGCGTCCTTGACGTGCAGGCCCGTGAGCTGAACGCGTTTAGTTCCGAAGACCTGTTCATCTTGGCCACCCTGGCTGATCAGATTGCGGTGGCCGTGGAAGATGCGCGCCTGTATCAAGAGGCCAAAGACGAAGCGGCCATCTCCAGTTCACTGCTCGATGTGGCTAATGCCATTGCGCGACCCTACCGCGTGTCCGACCTGGCAAACACCGTCGCCAGCCTGACGCCATCCCTGGCGGGGGTGGACCGCTGCACCGTCTTGATTTGGGATCGCGCCCAAGACGCCTATGAAGTGCTCGCCAGCCGATGTCAACTATCCTCCCGCGGGGCGCAGCCTGTGGAAACGGGGCTGCGCGTAGCCGCCAGCGAATTTCCGCTGCTGGACCTGGTTTGCCGGGAACGCCGTCCACACTGGGTGGAAGATGTCAGCACCGGCGACTTGGTGCCAGCCGAGATTGTGAAGCGCTACGGCACACAAGCCATCTTGGCGGTGCCGCTCATTGTGCAGGACGAGGTCCTGGGCGCGCTGGTGGTAGATGAGGTGGATGGGCCGCACAGCTTCAGCAGTCGCCAAGTCGAGATGGTGCGCGGCGTAGCCAGCCAATTGGCGGTGGCGATCGAAAGCGCCCGCTTGGTGCTGCAAGAAGCGGAGCGCGTGCGCATGGGCGAGGAACTGCGCCTGGCACATGAAATCCAGGCCAGCTTTTTACCCGCCGTTAATCCGTCGCTGCCCGGTTATGACATTGCCCATGTCTGGCTGGCCGCACGCGAAATGGCCGGCGATTTCTTTGATTTTGTTCCGCTGGCTGCGCGCCGCCTGGGATTGGTCATTGCCGATGTGTCTGACAAGGGCGTGCCGGCGGCGCTTTTCATGGCTTTGGCCAGCATCCTGGTGCGCGTGATTGCGGCCGATCGGCGCTCGCCCGCGCGCGTGCTGCGGCGCGTCAACGAGCTGCTGTTGGCCAACAGCCGTTCGGACATGTTCGTGACCCTTTGGTATGGCGTGCTCGATCCTGTGCGGCACGAGCTGGTTTTTGCCAACGCCGGGCACAACCCTCCGCTGCTCCTGACCGCGGCTGACGGCCAGATACGCCTGCTGCGTAAGCATGGTCTTATCCTCGGCGTACTCCCCACGGTTGCGTTGGAGGATGACCGCGTGCCGTTGGCGCCCGGCGACATCCTGATTCTTTACACCGATGGCGTCATTGACCCCATTAACCTGAACGAAGAATCGTTCGAGATGACGCGCTTGCAGGCCGTGGTGCAGGCCCACCAGGCGCAAAGCGCCGCTCAAATCGCTGAGGCGATCAAGGCGGCCGTACGCGAGTTTGTCGGGCTTGCACCGCAGTTTGATGATTTGACCTTGGTCGTAGTCAAACGCTTACCTGCCTGACCGAAGGATCATCATGTTGACTTTGCCGTTGCATCCTCGCTTTGTACATTTTCCTGTGACGCTCTTGGTGCTGTCGGTAGTCTTATACCTGCTGCACCTCTGGCGACCGTTAGGGTGGCAAGGGATGCGCTGGGAACGGTTGAGCCTGGCCAGCCTTGCGCTCGGCTGGCTGACGATCCTGCCCACGGCGGTGACCGGCTTGATTGACCAGAACGCGATTGCTTTGGATTCGCCAGCGCACGTTGTGGCGAACAACCACATCACCGCTGTTTTTGCCACCGTGATCGCTTTTGGCGCGGCCCTCTACCTCCACCTGCGTCGCGGCGCCGTGCGCGATTCGGCGCGGAACCGCTGGTACATCTTGGCCTTGCTCGTGCTGGGGCTGATCGCGCTCATCATCACAGGCGAATTGGGCGGCCGGCTGGTTTACGAATTTGGGATCGGCCAACGTTGAGGTCACTGGGGAATGGAAGAGGATAGAAGGGGATAATGGAACAAAAGATGGCAGAAACGAAGCGGGCGACTAAACTGTATACTGGGGTGGGGGACGAGGGCTATACAGGGCTGCTCGGTCGCGACCGGGTGCCCAAGTATGACATACGGCCGGAAGCCTATGGCACGGTGGATGAAGCCTCTTCTGCCTTGGGTCTTGCGCGCGCGACAGTCAAAGAGGCACAGACGGCCGAGATTATCTTGGGCGTGCAGCGCGATTTGTATGCCATGATGGCCGACCTGGCAACGCTGCCGGAGGCCGCGACGCGGCCGCCGTGGCTGCATCCACAGAGCACAGAGTGCCTCGAGTCGCTGATTGGCCGCCTGGAATCGGCGGTTGAACTGCCGCCCGCGTTCATCATCTCCGGCGACAGTGTCGCCGGCGCGCATCTCGACCTGGCGCGCACGATCATCCGCCGCGCAGAGCGCATCGTGGCGCGCTTACACCACGACGGCAAGCTGCGCAATGAGGAGCCGTTGCGCTATCTCAATCGCCTCAGCAGCCTGGTCTTTCTCCTGGCGCGCTTAGAGGACAAGGCGGCCGGCGTTGAGGTATTTACCCTGGCTCGG
>CAZEPA010000116.1:0-6011 GCA_964513955.1 uncultured Anaerolineae bacterium
CGGTCACGCGCTGCGCCTGCAGCCAGGCAATCGCCTGCTGCGCCCGCGGGCTGAAGGAAGCGCTTAAGTCAACGGTGTCAAACATCGCGTGCCTCGGCATGATGAAAAAACCCGGTCTCGACTGGAAACCGGGCTTCTGAAGGTTCGTCCTCTCGCCGACGAGCCAAAACCAAACCGGAAGATGGAACCGCGCAGGCGCAAAGACCGCGAAGAAAACGGGAGACGACTTGGCGGTCTTCGCGTCCTGGCGGTTTCTTGCTCGTGGGCCAAGAAGTCAACTGGTACAATGTCTAGTGACTGAGTTGGCCGGCCACCAGCTCCGCGATCTTCACCGGGGTCGGCGCGACTTGCACACCTGCGCTGCGCAGTGCGGTCATTTTTTCCTGGGCTGTGCCGGTGCCGCCCGAGATGATCGCGCCCGCATGCCCCATACGTTTTCCGGGCGGCGCGGTTTGCCCGGCGATGAAACCCACCACCGGCTTGCTCATGCGCTGCGCGATAAACTCGGCCGCGCGCTCCTCGTCCGTACCGCCAATTTCGCCGATCATGACGACCATTTCCGTCTGGTCGTCCTCTTCGAACATTTGCAGCACATCAATGAACGTGGTGCCAATGATCGGATCGCCGCCGATGCCCACCGCCGTGGACTGCCCAATGCCCCGCTCCGTCAGCGCATAGACCACTTCATAAGTCAGCGTGCCGCTGCGCGACACCAAGCCGACTGGGCCAGGTGTGTGGATGTGACCAGGCATGATGCCCACTTTAGCTTCGCCCGGCGTAATCACGCCAGGGCAATTGGGGCCGATCAGACGCACATCGGTTTGATCCAGGAATGCCCGCACCCGCACCATATCAAGCGTGGCCAAGCCTTCGGTGATGCAGACAATGAGGCTGATGTCGCTGTCGGCCGCCTCCAGGATAGCGTCGGGCGCGAAGCGGGCTGGTACATAGATGATCGAGGCATTGGCGCCGGTGGCATTAACGGCATCGCGCACCGTGTCGAACACCGGCACGCCCAATACCCATTCGCCGCCCTTACCCGGCGTGATGCCGCCCACCAATTTGGTGCCATATTCCAGCATCTGCTTGGTGTGAAACATTCCTTCACGACCCGTAATGCCCTGGACGATCAGGCGTGTATCTTTATTGACCAAAATACTCATCGAACAGAGTCCTCCCTGACTCAACAATCAAGGCCAGATCAAACCATTAAACGCTGGCGCACGTCGGTCGCCAACCCATTCAGCTCCGCAGGGGCGGCCCGACGGCGATTGCCCGGAACGTGTAATCCGTCACCGGCATAGCGCGGCAGGAGATGCATGTGGAAATGAAAAACGACCTGACCGGCCACGCGCTCACTCGATTGCCAGAGGTTCATGCCGTCGGCGCTGGTGACATCGCGCAGGGCCGGCGCCAGGCGCACGGCCGCGCTCATCACCGCGACGGCCAGGTCGGGTGTGACATCGTACAGGTTGCGCACATGCTGCCGCGGCACAATCAGGCAGTGCCCACGCGTGGCCGGGTAGATGTCCATGAACGCGACGACGTTGTCGTCTTCGTACACGAACTCGGCCGGAGCCTGGTGCGCAATGATCTGACAGAAGATGCAGTCATCCATGATGGTGTATCCGTTCAGAACGTGAGTTCACCCCTGGACGCCCGTACGGCCTTGTCTGCGGCCTCATCCAAGGTGGAAGCAGTGCCCATGTGCGCATTAGCAAGAATGGCGCGTCCCTCTGCCTCGTTGGTGCCCACCAGGCGAGCGACCATCGGCACTGTCGTTGGCACTTCCTTGAGCGCAGTCAAGATGCCGCGGGCCACTTCATCACATCGAGTAATGCCGCCGAAGATGTTGAACAGGACGGCCTTGACACTCCTGTCCGATAGGATGATGCGCAGCGCAGCGGCCACTTTGTCCGCCTGGGCGCCGCCGCCTACATCGAGGAAATTCGCCGGCGAGCCGCCGTAGAACTTGATGATATCCATCGTCGCCATGGCCAGGCCCGCGCCGTTGACCATGCAGCCAATCTCGCCGTCTAGCTTGACGTAGCTCAGCCCAAACCGACGAGCTTCCGCTTCGTACGGGTCTTCCTCGTCCACATCGCGCATCTCGTCGAGGTCAGGGTGGCGGAAGAGGGCATTGTCATCCACCGACATCTTGCCATCCAGGCCGACCAGCTTGCCCTCGCCCACGATCGCCAGGGGATTGATTTCAGCCAGGGAGGCATCGCTCTGCATGAACGCGGTGTAAAGCGCCTGCGCAATGCGGATGAAATCGCCGACCAGTTCCCGGTTGACGCCCATCGTCATCGCCATCTCGCGCGCCTGGTAGTCTTTGAGACCGAGGAAGGGATCAATGGCAATCTTGGTGATCTTCTCCGGGGTTTGAGCAGCCACCTCTTCGATATCCACACCGCCCTCGCTCGAGCCCATCATCACCACGCGGCGCTGCGCGCGGTCAATCACCAGGCCCAGGTACAGCTCTTTCTTGATGTCGGCCGCTTCATCCACCAACACTTTGCGCACCTTGAGGCCCTTGATGTCCATGCCCAAGATTCGTTCGGCGACCATTTCGGCTTCATCCGGCGTACTGGCGAGCTTGATGCCGCCGGCCTTGCCGCGGCCGCCAACCAACACTTGCGACTTGATGACCACACGCGTGCCCAAGCGGCGGGCAATGTCACGCGCAGCCGTGGCTGTCGTGGCGACCTCGCCCCGCGGGATGGGGACGCCAAACTTGGCAAAAATCCGTTTCGATTGATACTCTTGCAGGTTCAAAGTTTTCTCCTTCTGTCAACTAGGCCCGGTTTCCTATGGCTAACCGGTCTGCTGTCGTCTTTGACCGACGAAGGACGCCTGACGCAGAACCTGGCGGCCCGGTTGTCAGGGGCCAGGCAGCGTCAAACTCGTGGTTTACTTGCGCAATCTTGAACAACCCGTAGTCATTTTACCATGCCTGCCAGGAAAGGGCAAAGCCTTCAGCGGTCTAGGCAGCCGTCTTTGCTTTGGGTTGACTCTGCAATCGGGTGTTGCCAGAGTCGAAAAAATGTGCTATGATTTTGCCTGCGCCGGTCACCCCGGCGCGGATTATGAACCATAGCCGAGACTGATGACCACGTCCAAACCGATCCCTACAGGCCCTGGGCCTGTCACTGCTTCCATTCCCACCCTCATTGCCCAGGAGTTGGGCATCAGCCCAACGCAGGTCAGCGCCACCATAGCCTTATTGGATGATGGCAACACCATACCATTCGTGGCCCGCTACCGCAAAGAGGTGACCGGCGGCCTGGACGAAGTGCAGCTGCGTCAGATTGAGAGCCGCCTGGCCTATTTGCGCAATCTGCACGCGCGCCAGGACGCAGTTCTCAAGAGCATTGCTGAGCAGGACAAGCTGACGCCAGCGTTGGAACAAGAGATCCGAACCGCCGTCACCCTCCAGCGCGTCGAAGACCTTTACCTGCCTTATCGCCCCAAGCGCCGCACGCGCGCTATGCAGGCGCGCGAGCGCGGGCTAGAGCCATTGGCCCAGGCGCTGCTCCACCCAGAAAAGCTCAGCGGTCCACTGACGGCCCTGGCGGCGACCTTTGTCGGCCAGGACGTGCCCGATGCCGAGGCGGCCCTGGCTGGCGCGCGCGACATCGTGGCTGAAGTAGTGAGCGAAGATGCGCAGGTGCGTGCGTACGCCCGCAGCAAGACGCTGGGCCAGGGAATGTTGGTCGTCAAGCTGGCCACACCCACCGCCGATCCTGGCAAGAAGTACGAAATGTACCATGATTTTGTCATGCCGCTCAAGGATGTGCCCACCCATCAACTGCTGGCGATCAACCGGGGCGAAAAAGAGGGCGTGCTCAAAGCCGCGCTGCATGGCCCAGACGCGGATATCCTCAGCGACATTGCCCGCCAGTTCATCAAGGACCGCCGCTCAGCCGCAGCGTCGCAGGTGCAGGCGGCAATCGCCGATGGCTACGAACGCTTGATTCAGCCGGCCGTTGAACGTGACGTGCGCGGCAGCCTGACCGAAAAATCAGATGACCAGGCGATTCTTACCTTTGCCACCAATGTCAAGAGCCTGCTCCTCCAAGTGCCGCTCAAACGCAAACGGGTGTTGGGCGTTGATCCCGGCTTTCGCACCGGCTGCAAAGTGGCGCTGGTAGACGAAACCGGCAAATACCTCGGCTCGTTTGCCATTTTTCCGCACGAGCCGCAAAAACAGTGGGGCGAGGCCAAACGCCAGCTGCGCGCCGTCATCGAGAACGGCCGTGTGGACGTGATCGCCATTGGCAATGGCACCGCCAGCCGCGAAACCGAGCAGTTGGTCGCCGAGGTAATTGGCGATCTGCGCGACGCCGGCGGCAAGTCCGGGCGCGACGTGGCCTACACCCTGGTGAGCGAAGCCGGCGCTTCCGTCTACTCAGCCTCGCCGCTGGCGCGTGAGGAATTTCCTGATCTCGATGTGACCGTGCGCGGCGCGATCAGCATTGCCCGGCGTCTGCAAGACCCACTGGCTGAGCTGGTGAAAATTGACGCCAAGAGCATCGGCGTCGGCCTCTACCAGCATGACGTAGATCAGAAAAAACTGCAGCAGGCGCTCGATGGCGTGGTGGAGGATGCCGTCAACCTGGTGGGCGTGGACGTGAATACCGCCTCCGCGGCGCTGCTGCAATACGTGGCCGGCATCGGAAAGAAGGTCGCTCAGAATATCGTCGAGCACCGCAACGAACAAGGGCCATTCCGCAGCCGCCAAGAGGTCAAGAAGGTCAAAGGGTTGGGGCCAAAAGCCTTCGAACAGGCGGCTGGCTTCCTGCGCGTGGCCGACGGCAGCAATCCGCTCGACAATACGGCCATTCACCCCGAATCGTACGCGGTGGTCAAGCGCCTGCTCGACCTGCTGGGTATCGGCCTCAAGGCCAAGGACCTGTCGGGCCTGGTGAGCCGCTACATGCAGCAGCACCGCATCGAGGAGGTGGCCGAGCTGCTGGATGTCGGCGTGCCCACCCTGGCCGACATCCTGGAGGCGCTGACGCGGCCGGGACGCGATCCGCGCGAGGAATTGGCTGCGGCGCCAATCCTGCGCAAGGACGTGCTGAGCCTCGAGAATCTGCACGAGGGCATGGCGCTGCAAGGCACGGTGCGCAACGTGGTGGATTTCGGCGCGTTCGTGGACATCGGCGTCAAGCACGATGGCCTGGTGCATGTCAGCGAAATGGGGCCGCGGTACGTGCGCAACCCGCATGAAGTGGTCAAGGTGGGAGATGTGGTGGACGTGCGTGTGCTCAAGATTGACCGCGAGCGCGGGCGCGTGAGCTTGACGATGAAGAAGGAAAGCGCGGGTTAGGGGCTGAAGATCGGAGATCGGAGATCGGGAGTGAGTAGAGTGCGGGAAAAATCGTTTTTTCGCGGAGTCTGTGGTGTATACCGTTGACTTATGGCCGGTGTAGGAGGGGCAGGATGTGGAGCGCGGGGAAAATTGAGGTCGTCGAAGGCGACATTACGCGGCTGCCGGTGGATGCCATCGTCAACGCGGCCAACAATTCGCTGCTGGGCGGCGGCGGTGTGGACGGCGCGATTCACCGCGCGGCCGGGCCTGGTTTGCTGGCGGAATGTCGCACGCTGGGCGGCTGCGCCACCGGCGACGCCAAGATCACCGCGGGCTACCGCTTGCCGGCGCGTTATGTCATTCACACAGTCGGGCCAATCTGGCAGGGCGGCGCGGCGGCTCGATTGAGCGACTCGACTGAGCTGGTCGAAGGCTCGCCGAAGTCGCAGGAGGATGCGCTGCTGGCAAGCTGTTATCGGCGCAGCCTGGAGATAGCAGTTGCGCACGGCGTCAAGTCCATCGCCTTCCCCGCCATCAGCACGGGCGCCTTTGGCTTTCCACGAGAGCGCGCCGCACGCATCGCTCTGACTGAAATCCGCCGCGGCCTGGCCCTGCACACCGAGATCACGCGAGTCCTCCTGGTCTGTTTCGACGCCGCCACGCGTCAAACCTATGTGGACCTGCTGGCGTCGGC
>CAZEPA010000116.1:6111-9940 GCA_964513955.1 uncultured Anaerolineae bacterium
AGAGGAAGCTATGAGTGAAGAAATCAAGAACCTGGTGCGCCAGCGGTTTGGCGCGTCAGCCGCGGCCTATGCCGCCAGCGCCGTTCATGCCCAGGGCGCCAGCCTGGGCCGGCTGATCGAACTGGTGCAGCCGCAACCGACCTGGGAAGTGCTCGATGTGGCAACTGGCGCTGGTCACACCGCGTTGGCGTTGGCGCCGTTTGTGCAGCGCGTGGTGGGCAGCGACCTGACGCCGCAGATGGTGAGCCAGGCGCGGGCATTGGCCGCTGAACGCGGCCTCAGCAACGTTTCGTTTGAGTTAGGCGATGCAGAGAAGCTGCCCTTCCGCCCTGGCAGTTTTGACTTGGTGACCTGCCGGGTGGCCTTGCACCATTTTGCGCAGCCCGAGCGCGCCCTGGCCGAGATGGTGCGCGTCTGCCGCCGTGAAGGCCTCGTGGTTGTCATTGACAATGTCGTGCCAGCCGATCCACCCATCGCCAAGGCTGTCAACAGCTTCGAGAAGATGCGCGACCCCAGTCACGTGCGTGCGCTGACCTTGCAGGAATTGTCTGATCTGTTCCAGGCCGTGGGGTTGGTCGTCACCCACACCGAAACGATACGCAAGCCGATGGACTTCTATGATTGGCTGCGCCGCATGGCGGTCTCCGCGGCGATGAGCGCCTATCTCGAAGCCTGGCTGCTGGATCCCGAACGCAGCGTGCACGCGTTTTTCCAGCCCGTGCGCAGCGAGGACACGATCTCGATGGTGCTAACTGAAGGGATCATCGTCGGCCGCCGCTGAAAAGCCCGCGCAGACGCGGCGTCAGCGCCGGAAGAAGCGCAAGAGGGATGGCTTGAGATTTGCCGTAAAACTGCTGGTGAGGCGAGCAAGAAATTCCAATGCAAAAAGGCTAAGGCTCAAAGCCGCAGGGCATTGTCTTGGCGTTTTGGCCGCGCGGCGTCTTTACGCTGACGCTTCTGGTTCCGGCTTCTCGGCGGTGCGGAGACGCGAAAAGAGGAAGGTTCCAGGAACCATCCTCTTTTCGACGGACCATCATGCGGGGATGTCATGGTTCATCGGGGTTCTACGCCATGCGTGTGAGCAGCGATAGACGACGATCTGCATGGCGACAATGACCGTTTCCCATGCCAAACACGTCATGGGAAAGAGAAAAGCCTACTTCTTGGCTTGACCCGCCACGGCTGAGTCCTTGAACACCTTGGTGAAGAACCAGTAGATCAAGAGAGCGATCAGGATAAAATCAATGGTGGCGCCCAGGAAATCGCCTATCTTGAGCGCGATGGGGCCGATGTTCCATACCGCCTCACGCCAGGTGCCGCCCGGAATAAAGAAGGTGAGAATCGGCATAATGATATCATTCACCAAAGCGGTGACCCAGGCGTTGAGTTTGCCACCGATAATCACCGCAATGGCCAAACCGATCACGCCCCATTTGTTCATGAACTCCATGAAACCCTTCATTTGTGTCCTCCCATACGAGCCGAAGTTGTTTCCTAACCGAAAACAGATTAAGAGTAACACACAATCATTACAGAGAATATGACGAAAGTCAGTCAGGCGCGGGGAAGGAGAGGCCATTCAGCATTCCGTGTTCAGCGTGCCCCGCGGGTTATCAGCGCCTGGACGGTGATCCAGTCGTCGTCGTCACGACTGCTGCGCGGTTGGGTGACGGTGCGCGTCTGGTTGACCTGGGCAGGCGCGGCGACGGCCGGCGGTGGCGGCGCCGGCTCGCCCTGCGCTTGCAGCAACGCCTGCCCCAGCAGGGACGCGGCGTCGTTTGATGGACGTCGCGTGCGGCTGCGCGTCAGCAGCTCGAACGGTATCTGGCGGGTGGCTGCAAAGACTTTGACGACCAGAGGCGCGGTGTTCAGCGGCAAATCCACCATGACTGCACGGCCCGGCGCCACCGGAAGCGAGGCGCCGGAACCTGGCGGCCAGAGCTGAACCGGTTCTGCGCCTTGCCGAACCGTGAGCACCGCCAGATACAGCTCGTGTGACCAGCCGTTGGTCATTGAAAGCTGTACCTGCGCATCGCTGGCTATCTGCCACTGCTGCGGGCTGCTGGGCGGCAGTGCAGTCGCATCAACGCCTAACACCTCCAGGCGCAACGCGCCGGCCAGCCGGCTGTCCGGGTTTGCCAGGCGCAGGAAAGCCCGACGCCAGGCCAGCCCGGCCAGTCCATCCACCACCTCGGCCTGCCACACAAAACCGCTCGGCTTCACAGCGGGCAAGAGATCTTTGCCGTTGTCATCCAGGAACCGAGCTTCGTTGGCGCTGATCTCAACCGTCACCGCGGCGCCGGCGTCCACGACGCGCAGCAAGGGCTGCTTCTGCAGTTTGGCAATCAACCCGGCATAGGCTGCAGCCGGGGTGACGGCCACGGACAGTTGATTGTCGGCGCGCGTGGCTTCGAGCAGCGCCCATTGGCCGGCCTGCGCACCGCCTCCGCTGATGACCGTGGCCAGGCACTCGTGCAGCGCCAGGCCCAACGGCACGATTTCGATGAGCGCGCCAACGCCGACCTGGCTTAGCCGCCGCGTGCCCGGCGGCGCCACGCGCAAACGGTCGCCCACATCTAGCCCCAGCGCACGCCCGCCAGCGAGGCGCACTAACCCCTGGCTAGTCATGCCAAGCACCGGCACGTAAAACATCTGCTGCACCGATTCCCGGCCGAAGAGGGCGCGATCGAGCTGCCCTTCCACCTGGGGATGCTGCTGGGGAGAGGTTCGGGCCACACGCAACGCCACGCTCTCCCACAGGTCGCGATAGCTCTTGACCTCGCCAGCGGCCAGCGCGCGCAGCAGGGCATCGGTCAAGGCGCCGTGCACGGTATTCGCATCGAAGGTCAATTCGAACGCGGTCTCCGCGCTTTGGCAGGCGTAAAAGGCAATGAAGCGGTCGCCCCCTGGCTCCCAAACGGGCGGCGGCACGGCGCTGGCCGGATCAGCTTCCAGCAAACGCGGCGCGGCCGTCGGCGGTTCCAGGCTGCGCGGCTGTGGATTGAAGAGCGCCTCGCCGGCCCGCGTCATGCCGGTGGAATGGCAGCTGTCGAAGAAGAGAATCAGGTCGCCGACCTGTCGTTCATTGACCAGGCGTCCAAAAAACGGATTGAGTTCGTCATCGAGGATGTCCGGGACGAGGCCGGCGGAATCACGGCCGTCGTGCGGCACCAGGGAGGAATCCCAGCCGTCTGGCTCATCGCCGTGAATGTCCGGTACGCGAGAGCCATGCCCACTATAATGAATGAGGACGAGATCGCCAGGCTGTGCGGCGCTGACCAGATTAGCCAGCGCATCGAGGATTCCCTGGCGAGTGGCCTGCTCGTCCGTCAGCAGGGTCACGGCATCGAAGGCATACGTGGTGCGTAACAGCTCGGCCAGGGCTTGCACGTCGGGCAGCGGGCCGCGCAACTGGCGCAAGGGCGACAGGTTCTGATAGCGGCCAATGCCAATCAGTAAGGCGCGCTTCGCAGGAAAAGCGGTGATCGTGTCCATGCGTCCTCCGTGGCTAATCGGGCTGTTGGCCGCGCCAGCGCATCAGGTCACGATGCGAAAGCGAGCGTCGAGCTTGGGCAGGTCTACGGCGCGGGCCTGGATGACCAACCTGGTATCGAGCGGCAGGTCGCCCGGCAAGTGGATGCCTGGCTCCAGGCCCAGGTCAGGCAAAATCACCGTGCCTTGCAGCCCGCGCTTGTCCACCAGAACGCCCTCGCCTTGCCAGTCAGGGTGCTGAAGCAGATAGATCAGCGTCCAATGCATGTTCGACTTATTCTCGGCCTCGCGCAGGCTGCTGTTGACCGCCTCGGTAGCGCCAATGCGGGCCAGGATG
>CAZEPA010000117.1:0-9912 GCA_964513955.1 uncultured Anaerolineae bacterium
GCGCTGTCAGCATACTTCAGACCTCCTTGAGGTGGAAGCAACGCCGGTCAGGCAAAAAAAGAGTTGGCAATCTTTTGCGATTGCCAACTCCAACTTGCCAACTCGGCTTGCTTACGACTGTGAGTTGACGACCAGGGCGCCGATGACGCCGGGCACCCAACCCACGAGCGTCAGCAAGGTTACCACAATAATGGTGCCACACCCTTTATCAAGGACCGCCAGCGGCGGCAACAGAATACACAATAAGGCACGTCCGCAACCCATAGGTTACACTCCTTTTTTAGAGCCATCAGGCTCAGGCGCTGCGTGATGGATGCCCTGCTATCGCAGACCCATCACGCCTAGCAATACGCATGAGCGGGTCGAGAGTTGCAGGTGGACGTTCGACGGTCGCCGGCTCAGATGATGACGCCTTTGAAAACCACACCGCGTTCGGCCAAGAGGGCGCGCAGGCGGTCTTCATTGTCACTGTCAACCACCGCCAGCGCGCGCGACGGATCGGCGGTGACAAAACGCGTCAGCAAAGGGCGGATGTCCGGGTCCTCTAGCAGCTCATCCAAGATTCTGTTAGCTTCAAACTGGACAAGCGTCAACGTTTGGATGCGTGCTTTGCCGAAGTGCCCGGCCCACGCCTTGACCTTCACATCGAAGCGCGGCGGCAGCGGGCCGATGCTCAGCGCCCGTAGGGCATCCAGGATCGAGGTCGCCGTCCAGCCGTTGTCAATGGCATGGCGCACGGCGGCCGCAGTGACCTGCCAGCCTCCCGCTTCGTTCTGTTCACAGAACGGTTCAATCTGTGCGACTTGGTGAATACTGGGCAAGCGGCGCCGAAAGGTGATGCCGCCATCAAGCGTCAGGGTGAGCGACGGCGAGGTTGTCGCAAGGTCTGTGCGCGTGCGCGTGGGCAACTGGCCGATCAGCAGCAGCGCCTTGTAAACTGCATCCACTTGGGCGGCGCCGGACTTGAGCAGCGCCACATCCGAACCAGGCCGACTGGTGACCGCCTCGGCGATTGTTTCTTCGCGCATAACCTCGTCCAGCAAGGATGGTTGGGCGGCTTGCAGCAGCGCGACGTGGGTTCGCACCACGACGCGCTCCATCATCGTCGCCCATTCGCGCAGGTCGCGCACTACATTCTGCGGCATCGGCGTGCTGCTGGTGACGTTCAGGAACTCGATGATTCGCGGCACCTGCCAGCCGCGCCGGCTGCCTCGATAGACCGACTGGCGCGTGATGCGGTAGTGCACGGCGCGCTCGGCGCTGAGGCGCTCGCAAAATTGATCGAGCGCCGCCAGCACGACGTCCGACACCGGGTCAAGCGCGAACACATCGAAGTTGGGCTGCACGATGACGCGGCCGCTATCGGTGCTGATTTGCGGCACAGGGCCATTCGCAAGCAGCCAGCGACCCATGTCGGTAAGCCGGTAGGCGGCGAAACCGGGGGGCGGTTGCGCCACATTGTCGCTGTTTGGCGTGTCTGGCCCATAGCCTAGATCAACGAGGCCCAGCCAGTAAAGCCCCTCGCGCACGACGGTCAACGCAAACTCGGCATCAATACGATACCAACCGGAATCCTCGTCGAAAACGCGGTCAAACACCCAGCCGTACGGGTTCGTTACATACGGATTGCTGGTCCCGCCATAGCTGTAGATCCGTTGTTGGGGTTGACGGCGGCGGCTGCGGGGGAGGAGAAACTCAAAGTCCTGGTTGTGCAAGCGATCCACGAGCGTGTCAGCCAATACCCAATCATCAGAAGGCAGCTGCGACAGGTGGCGCAGCACCGTCTCTCGCGCACTTACGACTCCGGCGTGCGCCAGCGCGATGGGCGTATCGCTGGTGCGCAGCGCCACGTGACTCAAGCCAAAAATCTCGTTCCAAAAACGGCCTTTGCGCCACAAGTCGAAACAGCGCTTGACCCGCGCAGTGGCCTCCATGCCCAAAAAAGTTGCTTGATCGTTTGCCGTCACTTGGTTGCGGCGGTGGCTCAGCATTTCCAATTCTTGCAGTAAGCGGCGCAGGAAAAAGAGCCGACGCGCGTCCTTCTCGCCCTGACCCACGCCAAGCGTCGTCTTCACCAACAGTGCGTCATTGATGATGCGCAAGTCCGCCTTTCGCACCCAAAGGGCCTGGGTAGGCGTCAATGGCTTCTCGCGCAGATAGCTCCAGTACAAGTATAGGTCGCGCTGAAATACCCGCGCGGATCCTTCGCGGGTTGCATGAATCTGCAGCGCGCGTGGTTTGGCTTCCGGCGCGGGCGGCAGGTGCCGGCGCGTCTCAGCCGGAATCCAGAGCACCGCGCCCGGTTCCAAGTCAAGCAGGCCGCTGGGACTGCTCGCGCTGAACGTGACAGGTTCGCGGGTGAGCACCAGGCCGCATTCCATCAGCTTGCTGATGATGGCTTCAAAGGTATTGGCAGGCGGCGGTGCGTAGCGCCGAAACCCTGTCGCATTGGGCGAATCGGTCACCAGTCCTGCGCGCACCAACTCCTGCTTCAGCCCTGCGCTGCGCACTTCGCCATCAACCGTTTGCAGGCGCTGTAGGACGGCGATCTCTCGGCTGTTCAGACGCGCCCACGCGCGCGCAACGATTTCCTTGGCACCCAATTGGTGCGCAAGCGCATTCACCAGGGTCTCTTTGCGCCGGTCTGGCACGTCAATTTCAGTCGCCCGCGCCATCCTCGCCAGTACGTGGATCTTGTAGTTGTTGAGGGCTTCGGGCAAGGTGAGAAGCATAGCTCTTCCTGTTGTTTCTACGGCTCGACTTTGGGCATGAAGCCGCGCCTCTCCATCTCGGCGACCAGATCATTGACGTGTCGAGGATGGACGGCCGCCAGGCGCGGCGAGAAGATGTGCAGCAAATAGCGGCGGATGCCGCCTCCCCGCAGCAGCTCCTGCAGGACAAAGTCGTCGGCAAACTCCACGACTGATAAATGGTCATACAGATGGAAATTATCATACGCCGCGGCCCAGCCCTGGAGACGCTCACGCACCGCCTCTGGCAGCGGCCCGCCGCTCGCTTCGGTCAACATGGATTCGATCTCTTCCAGGGTCAGCCCAGACTCCAGGGCGTTTTGCAAACCCAGGCCTGTGAGTCGAAGCGCGCCTTGCCCGCTGCTGCCGATACGCAATTCCCCCAATGCGTCCACCAATTGCCTGACTGCACTTGAGGCGCCGTCGTGATGGATATGGAGCACAAGGTCTGGCGAAATGTGCAGCGGCGGGCTGCCAGGCGTGAGCGGCTCAGGCGCATCGGCCGGCTGCGCTTTGGGGCCAGCCGGTGCACGCGCCATGTTGACGGCGCGGGGCGCCTGAGTCGCCGCCGCGATGGGCACATCACTTTCAGCCATGCTGAAGCTCTGCGGATTTTGCAGCCACCCTTGCAGCAGGGCTGCGGCATGTTCGCAGTTCTGCGCGGCAAAGGGGCAATTGCACTCCCAGGCGCATTCTCCCTGGAGAACACAGGTAATGACCACATGGTAGTGGCGCGCCGGGCTGCGTCGTACATCTGCTTCCACGATCAACCCATTGGGCGTTTTGGTCATGCGGCTATTGAACACGCCGTCCATGATCAGGTAGTTGCGCCCTTGCGCCAGCGCCGATTCGGAGAAACGCTGCAGGAGCGCAGGACCGGGTGAGCTTTCATCACCCATGTCAACCTGGCTAGGCATGGGGGCGCTCGTAGCGGCGGCGGCCCGCGTGGTCACCGGGCGTCGCATACGTGTTCGGCTCGTAGTCTATGACTTCATGCGCATAGAGAATCTCATAGCGGTAGCCTTGCTCCGTCAGAAACAACTGGCGGTTGGCGGCAAACTCCTGATCGTTCGTATCTTTCGTCACCAATGTGTAGAAGTGAGCCAGCAGGCCGTTCTTTTTCGGCCGCAAAATGCGCCCCAGGCGCTGCGCTTCTTCCTGGCGGCTGCCGTATGTGCCGCTGATTTGAATCGCCACGTTGACCTCCGGCAGATCCACGGCAAAGTTCGCCACTTTTGAGACTACCAGCCGGTTCAATTCGCCCTCGCGCATCTGCTGGAAAAGGCGCTCGCGCTCGCGCACCGGCGTGCTGCCGGTAATGAGCGGCGCCTCGACAATTTCGGCCACCCGTTCCAACTGATCAATGTACTGGCCGATCACCAGCACCTGATCATTGCGGTGCTTGGAAAGCAACTGCACCAGCGGGGCAATCTTCGCCGTTGTGGTGGCGGCGGTTCGATACTTCTCGCGGTCTTCGGCCAGCGCGTAAGCCATGCGCTCATCGTCGGGCAAAGGGATGCGAACTTCATGACATTCCGCCGTTGCGATCCATCCCTGCGCTTCCAGGTCCTTCCAGGGAACGTCGTACTTTTTTGGGCCAACCAGGGAGAAGACGTCTTCTTCGCGATTGTCCTCGCGCACCAGGGTAGCCGTCAGTCCCAGGCGTCGCCGCGCCTGGATCTCGGCGGTGATGCGAAAAACGGGCGCGGGCAAGAGGTGCACTTCATCGTAAATGATCAGCCCCCAGTCGCGTAGGTCGAACAAGCTGAAGTGAGGATATTCATTTTCAGGCGCAAACTCTTCATCGCGCTTGCGCCGCGGCCGCCAGGTCATGATCTGATAGGTGGTCACCGTGATCGGCTTAATCTCCTTGGTGAGGCCGGTGTACTCGCCCACCATGTCTTCGGTGATGGTCGTTTTGTCCAGCAGTTCACGAATCCATTGGCGCGCCGCCACGGTGCTTGGCGTCAAAATGAGGGTGTTGCACTGTAGTTTCTGGATGGCGCCCATTCCGACCAGGGTCTTACCGGCGCCGCAGGGAAGAACGATGACGCCGCTGCC
The DNA here is from genome assembly GCA_964513955.1 of uncultured Anaerolineae bacterium. GTDB lineage: Bacteria > Chloroflexota > Anaerolineae > SSC4 > Amarolineaceae > Amarolinea. The sequence goes on from CAZEPA010000117.1 coordinate 4,812, forward strand.
GCCGCGCGCGGAGCCGCCAGCATGAAAGGTGTCTATCGCGTCTTGCTGATAGCGGCGCAGGGCAAAAGCCTCGCCGCTGAGGCGGCCGGCCGGCAGCAGGCTGATCTCCAGCGGCGATCCTTCGACGTATCCAGCCACATCCTCGGCTGGATAACCCACGTGAACCAGGGCTTGCTTGATATGCCCGCGGCGGGCAGGGTCCACCAACAGCGTGTTGGCGTCAAGTTGGCCCAGCAGATAGGGCTTCAACTCCTTGCGTCGCGTCAACTCGGTCAGCAGAGCGACGTCAGTAGAGGTCAGGATGAGAAGACCATCCTCGTTCTTCTCCAGGCGCACGCGGCCATAGCGGCCGATGGACTCCCGAATGTCAAAAATGACATTTTCGGGCACATCGAATTTGGCATACTCGGAGAGATCGGCCACGATTTCATCCGCGCCCAGGCCGGCCGCCGCCGCGTTCCACAGACTGAGGGGAGTGATCTTGTACGTGTGGATGAATTCCGGGCTTTTTTGCAGCTCAGCAAAGCGCGCCAGCGCGTCACGCGCCGCCTCATATCGTTCATTTTGCACCTCCAGCAGCACGCTGCGGTCGCTCTGGACGATGAGAGGATTGTTCGGACTGTATGGCATCAATAAACCGCCTGTCAACTCAATCGGTATCACGTCTTTTTCAGCAGCGCAGAGACGGGTGGACAACCTCATCTCGCGCCGGGGGGTGATCGTGGCGAACGGTAAGTGTACCATTACGAGGTGATAGATGCAATTTTCTGTCTTGTCCCTCCATACCAAGGGCTGGTGGTTGCACTCACCATGACGCTGCGAGTTCTTTTCTGTTTTCTCCGTCCTGATCTTTCTTGTCAGCGGATTCATGATGTGACGTGCTGAATTTGTTTGACAAACTGATAGGGGGCTGGTACAATTTTCACAAATTCATGCAACGCCGCAGTGGATATTGTCATTCATTAGCAGGACCGGGACGCGTGCGCATGATGAAAGGACACGGTATGAATGGAACCAACATGATGCCATCGTCAGTACCGAATGCGGGCGAAATCCCGCAAGACCTTCAGCACAATGTCTTTATTACCACCCTGGATAAGCTCTACAACTGGTCTCGTTCCTCTTCGATGTGGCCGATGATGTTTGGCCTCGCCTGCTGCGCCATTGAAATGATCTGTACAGCCGCCTCGCGTTATGACCTTGCTCGTTTCGGCATGGAAGTGATGCGGCCGTCGCCGCGTCAAAGCGATTTGATGATCGTTTCGGGCACGGTGACTAAGAAGATGGCGCCGCAGATCGTGCGCATTTACAACCAGATGTCCGAACCTCGTTATGTCATTTCCATGGGCGCTTGCGCCACGGGCGGCGGGCCGTTCAAAGAGGGCTACAACGTAGTCTCTGGGATTGACAAATACTTGCCGGTGGATGTTTATGTGCCGGGCTGCCCACCCACACCTGAGGCCTTACTGCACGGTTTCATGAAGCTGTTCGACAAAATCCAGCATCAATCCATCACCCAGGTTTCCTGGTACCGTAAGACTGAACCTTTCATGCCGCTGGTGCCTGTTTTGGGGCCTGACATTTTCCGTCCCGAAGATGCTGAAATGCTCGCCGCGGCTTTGCAGGCGAAACGCGCGCCCGTTGCGGCGGCGGCCGTCGCGCCGCCAGCGCCCCAGGCCGCGCCCAAGCCAGCTGCGCCTGTGGGCGAGCCTGCGCCGACTAGCAAAGCCCCCGCGCCTGTGCGTACGATTAGCCCTGAGGAAGTGGCCGCCCGTCAGGCAAAATTGGCGGACCGCAAAGCGGCCTGGGCTGCCGCCGGCAAAAGCGTGCTGAGCGACGACCAGATGAAATCATATATGGAAAAGGCACGCCGCGACGCGGCTGCGCGCAAGGCGCAAGAGGCGCAGGAAGGCGCGCACTAGACGTTCAACCGTCAAGTCGTAGCGTGACCCGCACCTTCGCTGGAAACGCTACCGGAGAAGGGTGAAAGACCAATGGCTGAAGCACGAACGATTACCAGCGCCGACTTGAGCAATGCCGTCCCTGGCGCGGTGGCCGAACAGTTATCCAACGGGGACCTGGTTGTGGCCCGTGAGAAACTCATCGAATTCTCCATCTACCTGCGCGATCAGGCCGGATATGATTACCTTTCCAACGTGACCGGCGTTGACTACTTGGGGTACAAAGGCCGCGGCGACGCCAACCGCTTTGAAGTGGTTTATCACGTCTACTCCACCAAGGGGGGCGGCCCGGTGGTCATGCACGTGCGCGCGCCGGCCAGTGATCCCACCATTCCGTCGGTGATTTCCGTTTGGCCTGGCGCCGATTTGCAGGAGCGAGAAATCTGGGATCTTTTCGGTATTCGCTTCCCCGGCCATCCGAACTTGCGCCGCATTTTGCTCTGGGAAGGTTTCAACGGCCATCCCATGCGCAAGGATTGGAAAGAGGCCTATTTCGAGGATGAGAAAAAGCCGTTCAAGAGCCGGCACCCGGATGGTCAGCACAAATGGGCCGAAACGCGCACGCCCTGGGCGCACAACGTGGGATACCCAGAAGACTTCGACCCACAAAAGTGGCTTGCACCCACGCCTCAGTTTAGGGCGCCGGTGACGACCGGAACTACCGGCCATAACGGCCACGGCGCTGATATCCAGACCGAGCGCATCGTGGTCAACATGGGCCCGCAGCACCCAAGCACGCACGGCGTGTTCCGCATGATCGTCGCCCTGGAGGGCGAGACCATCACCGCGTTAGAGCCGGAGATGGGCTATCTGCACCGCAATCATGAGAAGATCGGCGAGCGTAACACCTTCATCCAAAACATTCCTTACACTGATCGTCTGGACTATATTTCGTCCATGTCGAACAACTTGGGCTATGTGCTGGCGGTCGAAAAGCTCCTGGGCGATCAATTCCAGCCAACGGAGTACGCCAATTATTTGCGCATCCTTATGGTTGAGTTGACCCGGATCATCAACCACATGTGGGCCATCGGCTTCTTGCTCAACGACCTGGGCGCCTTCTTCACGCCCGCGCTGTACGCCATTCGCGAGCGTGAATTGATTCTGGATCTGTTCGAGTCGGTTTCTGGTTCGCGTATGATGTGCAACTACATGCGCTTCGGCGGCGTGGCACGCGACCTCCCCCCCGGCTGGTTGGACGAGTGCAGTAAGATCATCAACGAGCGCATGGATCGCAAAATTGATGAGATGGAGCACTATCTGACTCAGAACGAAATTCTACTTGCACGCTGCAAGGGCGTAGGCTATTTGTCGCCCGCCGACGCAATCGCACTCAGCACGGCCGGCCCTGTGCTGCGGGCCTCGGGCGTGCCGTATGATGTGCGCAAGGCTGATCCGTACTCCATCTATGATCGCTTTGATTTCGACGTCGCCTGTTTCGACGGCTGTGACGTCTACTCACGTTACCTCGTGCGTATCGAAGAGATGCGCCAATCGGTGCGCATTCTGAAGCAGGTTCTGCAGCAGATGCCCAAATCGGGCGAAATCCAGGCCGGCAAAAAGCAGTACAGTATGCGCGTGCCAGAAGGCACAGCCTATGGTCGGGTGGAAGGACCAAAGGGCGAATTAGGCTTCTACGTGGTGAGCGATGGCAGCGGCAATCCATGGCGCTACCGCATCCGCGCGCCAAGCTATATCAGCCTGAACGCGTTGGGGCCTATGTGCGTGGGTTACAAGGTCGCTGATTCGGTCATCGTCCTCGGCAGCATTGATATTGTGCTGGGCGAAACTGACCGCTAGCCGCCGGCCGCCGTTGAATCTTGGACTTACTATTTTGGATTGAGTTGGGGGTGCTATGTTTGGATCGGGAATTCTAAAGGGCCTGGGTGTCACACTGAAGCACCTGGTTGACACCTTCACCGACGACGTCAAGAAGATTCCAAGCCGTTACGCAGGCATGGGCGGCGACCGCCAGTTCATTGACCAGCCCTGGAATGAAGAAGGACTGTTCACGATCCAGTACCCGGAAGAAAAGCGTGTCATCCCCGAGCGCTTCCGCTTCATCCCCATGCTCCTGTGGGACACAGATAAAAAAGAGGATCGCTGTACGGCCTGCGGCATCTGCGCCAAAGTCTGCCCGCCGCAATGTATCTGGATCGTGCGTGACAAGGATGAAAAGGGCAAACCGGTCACCCGGCCGGCTGAATTCTACATTGATGCCTCTATCTGCATGAGCTGCGGCTTCTGTGCGGAGTTTTGTCCCTTCGACGCCATCAAGATGAATCACGACTATGAGCTGGCTACGTTCGATCGCTATCCACGCCTGGTGTATGACAAAGAAGCGCTGACCGTGCCGATCGAATACTATGCCCGCTTGTGGCCGGCCCAGTACCAGGAAGAAGAACAGGTGCGCGCGGCCGAAGAAGAGGCGAAGCGTAAGCAGGCGGAGGAAAAGGCCAAGGCGGCCGCCGCCAAAGCCGCTGCGCCCAAACCCGCGCTCGACGCCAGCCCATTAGCCGCGGCCACGCCTGCCGCGACGATCGCCCCTGCGGGGCCGACCGCACGACCCAAGATGACCCCTGAAGAGATTGAAGCGCGCAAGGCTGAAGTGGCCGCGCGGCGCGCAGGTGATGCCCCAACGGCTGCGCCGGCCGAGACGCCCGCCCCGCGGCCCAAGATGACGCCGGCAGAAATTGAGGCGCGCAAGGCTGAAGTGGCCGCGCGGCGCGCAGGCGAGGTCACACCCACGCCGCCCGCCGCGGTTGCACCCGAACCGCCTGCTGCGCCCGCCCTGTCGCCCAACGTGACGCGGCCGCGCATGACGCCCGAAGAGATCGAGGCGCGCAAGGCTGAAGTGGCCGCGCGGCGCGCAGGCATGCCCGCGCCCGAACCGCCCGCGATGGTCGCACCTACGCCGCCTGCCGCGGTTGCGCCGGAACCGCCCGCCGCGCCAGCCCTGTCGCCCAACGTGACGCGGCCGCGCATGACGCCCGAAGAGATCGAGGCGCGCAAGGCTGAAGTGGCCGCGCGGCGCGCAGGCATGCCCGCGCCTGAACTGTCTGCGGTGGTCACACCTACGCCGCTCGCGGCGGCGATGCCTGAACTGCCTGCGGCGGCGATGCCTGAACTGCCTGCGGCGG
>CAZEPA010000118.1:0-9870 GCA_964513955.1 uncultured Anaerolineae bacterium
CGGCCGCTCACGCTGGGGTCCGACGAGCGAATCAGGACACCGTTGCGGTAGATGCGCGTCGTGCCTGCGCGGTAGCTGAACCCAGCCGGCAGGTAATCCGTCACGCGCACATCGTTGGCGGCCACGTCGCCGGCATTACTCAACGTGATGCTGTAGGTTACAGCGCCGCCTGGCGTGGTTGAGCTCGGTGAGACTGTCTTGCTCAGCGTCACGACTGGATTGGGCACGCCCGCGCGGACATCTGTTTGGAGTCCCAGGAGCGACGCCGCCAGGAAAAAGAGAATAAGGTTACGCATGGTAATTTCTCATTGATTTGGGTCAACCTATTATACCACACATGCCCACGTGCTACGCTTACCCGCGCCGCTTTCCTTGGCGCCTCTCAGCCAAACGGCGTAGACAGGGCTGAATAATCTATCGGATGCGGCTAACCCGCAATCGTGGCACACTATAGGGCAGGCGGGTGCGAATGGCGCGTGTTTCCGTGGTCGGAAAAGTGATGTCTATTCCCGCTTGCAGCATCGTATGGATCTGTTGACGCAGCGCGATCTTTGACCCTCCTGATGAAAATGCGATGTCCGCTTTCATGATTCTGATTCTATCCCGCGAGTATGACCTATGTTAGACGAACAGACACTCATCATTTCAGCGCGTGGCGGTCAGCTTCACGCCTTCAATCAACTGGTGATGGCTTATCAGACCCTCGCCTACGGTGTAGCGCGGCGGGTGGTAAGCGATCCTGACGTGGCGGCCGATGCCACCCAGGATGCATTTGTCAAAGCCTACCGGAAGCTCGACCAGTATCGGGGTGGTTCGTTCAAAGCGTGGCTGCTGCGAATTGTGATCAACACCTGCTATGATCGCCTGCGCGCAATACGTCGGCGCCCGTCTACGTCATTGGAGAACCTCCTCGATCAAGCTGACCGAGCTTCGATCATGATTGACCCAACCGAAGGTCCCGAACACCACGCGCTGCGCGTGGAGCTCCGCCATCAAATCGAAGCTGCGATTGCTGATCTGCCGGCGGATCAACGCCTGGTGATTGTTTTGTGCGACGTCGAAGGTTATAACTACCACGAAATAAGCGATTTGGTTGGCATTCCACTCGGCACCGTCAAATCGCGCATTGCCCGTGGCCGCGCGCGCCTGCGCGATCGGCTTATTCTGCCCGCCTTCAACCTATCCCCACAGATGGCCTATTCCTGACTCAGACAAGCCAGCCGACAAGAACAGCCTTCGCCACGAATTTCACGCAGCAGGCAGTTTGGCCCCTTTCATTGTTTGGCAACTCTCGGACTTTGGCGTACAATGCACCAATCGTTTTTTGTCGCAAAGGCCTGGTATGACGCCAACATGGCTGCAATCCCAAACCAATGCCTTCCTGGTTGTCGTGGTAGGTCTGTTAATCCTGGCGCTTCTGGTCGTTTGGTGGCGTGAGCGCACCCGCCGCTGGGTCTATTTCCTGCTTGCAACGTTCGTGCTGGCTGCAATCTTGACTTGGGCAGCCGGCCAGTTGTTTGAAGTGCCTGACTACTTGGTCGGGTGTCCTGGCCTGTGCCAGGGGTGGCGCGGCTTCCCGGCGCCCACCGCCATCAGCACGGCGCACGGCGCTTGGACGCTCAGCCCGCTGGGATTGCTGGTCAATTTCCTGTTTCATTGGCTGGTGCTGCTCGTATTGTCTGCGATTTGGAGCGCCCTGAATCAGCAGTGGCAAACGCCCCCGACTGCGGCGCTGCGCAAGACGCTGGTGATGGGATTCGTGCTCGTGAGCCTGTGGGCGCTGATCCCGCGCTATGCGTCGCCGCCGGAGCCGGCGGTGCAGGGTGATATGCAACGCCTTGCCATCAACGCTAAACGCTTGACTTCGCGTGCGCTTTCGGGCTTGGATTGGCGGATTCAACGCCTGGCGTTGGAGGATGTACGGCGGCTGCCGCAGCGCTCTCAACCAGACGCGCCCGGGCTGCCGTTGTCCGCAGGGCCTGAATGGCGTGTCTGCTTACGTGGATACACTTTTTTCTATGCACCCTGGCGGCGCATCTACGTGGACCTAGACACGACCGGCGCCCTGGCGATTGGCGGCGGCGTCTTGCCCCTGACTCAGGAATGTTGGTCGGCGCCATTTCCAAAGTCGCCTTACCCATTCGCCGCGGGGCAGCCATTACCGTAAGGAGTGCTCATGAGGACTGACTTGTGAAACGACGCGTTTCCTATGACGCTGCTGGCGGTGTGGTCTTGGCGCCAGATGGTCGCATCCTGGTGTTGCATCGCGTCCGCAATAACGAAATCCGCCTGCCCAAAGGACATGTCGAAGCGCGTGAGCTCCTTGAGGACGCCGCGGCCCGCGAAATTCGCGAGGAATCTGGATACGCTGATTTGCGGCTGATCACAAGCCTGGGCATGCAGGTGGTTGAATTTGATCTCCCCGAAAAGAACCAGCATGTCACGCGGCAGGAGTTTTATTTTCTGTTTCGTTTGGACAGCTTACGACAGGTCGAGCGTGATCCCCATGAGTTTCAATTCGAGCCAGGCTGGCTCACGCTGGATGAGGCCCTGTCCCAGCTCAACTATGCAACGGAACGCGAGTTTGTCCGGCGTGCTTGCGCCTGGCTGGACCGTGGGGATGAAGGGCTGCTGCACTCGACCTGATGTGTACGGCGGCTGATGCTTTCTATGGGCATTCTCACGATCGCGTTTCTGATCGTAACGATATTTGCTTTTTTGTGAGGAGAGTTCAACTGTATGAGCGACATTTCGCAGCCTGAGCCATTGCCGGGTACTCCATCATCCAACCGCACGCTCTGGATCATCCTCGGCGTCGTGGCCCTTTTTCTTTGCTGCTGCTGTTTGGCACTGCTCGCCGCTGGCGGCTTCTTTCTCAACATGGCGAGCCAGGCCAATCTTGATCAGAATCCGACGCCCGCAGTGCGCATCACCCTGGTGATTGGCACTCCGACGCCGCGAACGCCGCGCTTAACCTCCACCCCGCCGGCGCGAGCAACGACGGCCGTGACGCCGGACGCGACGCCGCTTGAGACAACGCCTCGTCCCCCCATAACCGACTCCGGGGCTGGCTCTGAGACGGAGCGCCTGCTGCGAGAGGTCAATGTGCCGCAGCGTGACCTGCGCACATTGTCCATGCAGCTGCGCCCAGGCATTGGCGAGATTCCGCCGACTGTGAATCCAACGCCGCCTTCATTCACGGTGGGTGATGTGATTACTTTCACCGTGAGCAACGTGGACGATAATCGCCACTTTGAGATTGAGGCCGAGCTGCGCTACCAGACGCCTCACCTCTACATGTGGGTTGAAAAAGGTCAGCGGGTAAACCAGGCCGCCTTGAAACGTTCGGCAGACCTGTTCGAAACCAGCACCTATCCCACTAACCGCGAATTCTTTGGCAGCGAGTGGACGCCTGGCGTTGACAACGATGTGCATCTGCACATTCTGCATGCCACTAATCTCGGCAACAGCATTGCGGGCTACTACTCTTCCGCTGATGAATTTTCGCGCCTGGCTCAGCCCTTCTCCAACGAAAAAGAGATGTTTTACATCAACCTGGACAATAACGAGCCAGGCACCGATTTCTATGATGGCACCCTGGCGCACGAGTTCCAGCACATGATTCACTGGTACAACGACCGCAATGAAGAGACCTGGGTCAATGAAGGTTCGTCTGAACTTGCCTCTGCGCTCAACAAATTCGACCCAGGCGGTTCAGATGCCGCCTTCATGGCCAATCCCGACACGCAATTGAACACCTGGGGTTCTCAACCAGGCTCCAATGCACCTCACTACGGCGGCGCCTACCTCTTCATGACCTATTTCCTGGAGCAGTTTGGCGAAGGAATGACGCGCGCGTTGGTTGCCTCGGGTCTCAACGGCATCGCCGGTTTCAACGATGTGCTGGCCAAGAACAACACCGGCACAAACTTCGACGCCGTGTTTGCCGACTGGGTCATCGCTAACCTTCTGGGTGGGGAGAATTCGCAAGATGGGCGCTTCGCCTACAAGACGATAGATCCGGGCACTGTCACGCAGGAGGCGACCTTCCGGCGCTACCCCGCCATCGAAGAAGGCGGCACGGTTTCGCAGTATGCCACCGATTACTTTGCGCTGAAAGGCAGCGGCGATGTGACGGTTGACTTTACTGGCAATACCCAGGTGGGTTTGGTGGATGCGCAGGCGCACAGCGGAACCCTGGCCTGGTGGGGCAACCGCACCGATGACAGCGACGCCACGCTGACGCACGACTTTGACTTGAACGGGGTCAAAAACGCGTCGCTGACCTTCTGGACCTGGTATGACCTGGAAGAGGACTTTGACTATGCCTATGTCGAGGTTTCGACCGACGCGGGCAAGACGTGGACCATTCTGACAGGCAGCTACAGCGTCACCACCAATCCCAACGGCAACAGCTTTGGTCCGGCCTTCACCGGCGTCAGCGGCGGCGGCCGCTCACCAGAATGGGTGCAGGAGAGCATGGATTTGAGCGCCTACGCTGGACAGAAGGTGCAAGTGCGTTTTCAGTATATCACCGACGACGCAGTCAACGGCCCTGGGATCCTGCTGGATGACATCAGCATCCCCGAACTCAATTACAGCAGCGATGTTGAAGGCTCCGACGGCGGCTGGGTCAGCCAGGGCTGGCTGCGTACGGACAACGTTCTTGCACAGCGCTGGTTGGTGCAAGTGGTGGAACAAGACCGCCAGGGCGTCAAGGTGTCGGTGATCGAGGTCGGGCCGGATGGCAAAGGCTCGCTTGATGTCTCGGCGATTGGCAACAACGGCAAGGTAGCCTACCTGGCCGTCAGCGCCATTGCCCCCGTCACGACCGAGACGGCTACCTACAGCTTCGAGATCCGCAAGCGGTAAGGCTCGCACAGCGAGCGAAATTCCTGGGCAAACAGCCAGAAAGGCTCACGCAAAGCCGCCAGGGTTCTTCTCCTGGGCGTTCTTCGCGTGAGCCTTTTTGATCTTGCTTTTTTCCGGGTCAGGTTACGACGATGTCGTCAGGCGGCAGGCTGTCATCTGGCTCTGCATCCGTCGCCAGGGCCTGCGCGGCCAGGCGTCCCGCATAACGCTTTTGTTGACGAGGTCGCCAGCGTTGAGCTTCGCCCGCCGCCAGCTTGCGTGCAAAGATCAGATAGCCAGTATGGGCCACCATCCGATCCGCAGGGCGTAAGCGGTCAGGCACTGGTTTATAGCTGCGCAGCAGCAGTTCCTCCACCGTAATGTCGCTAAAGTCGTGGGTCTGCAACGCGCGCAGCATCGCCTCGACCTGGTTCGTGGTAGGCACCAGGCTGCCGAAGATGCCCCCAGTCTTGAGGGCGGCCGCAGCCCACGGCAATACAGCCCAGGGTTCCCGCAAGTCGAGGAAACACGCGTCCATGTCACGTTCATCAAAACCGGCTGCGGCCACGTCGCGCTGTTGAAGGGTGACGTAGGGTAGCAGGCCGATGCTTTCCAGGTTGCGCGCAGCGAGCGTAAACGTCTCTGGTTTCATCTCATACGTGTAAACATGACCGCTAGACATCACAGCCCGCGCCAGCGCCAGGGTCAGGCCGCCGCTGCCGGTGCCTGCCTCTACCACGCGACGTCCTGGAAATAGGTTGAGACGCATGACAATGTGCGCCACATCTTTGGGGAAAATGATCTGGGTGACACGTTTGAGCAGCGAAATGAGATCATACGTCGTTGGCTCCAACATCAGGAGCGGACGCCCAATGAGTGTCTGTACGGTTTGCCCAAAGGGTTGACCGATCAACGAATCGTGGGGAAGGCGCCCACGGTTGGAATGCCAGATCGAGCCGGGTTTGAGACGTACCAGGTAGCGCTTTTCGTCTTCGCTTACCAGCAAGACGAGATCACCGGGTTGGGCAAGTGCCGACAATTTATTTGCTCCGTCGTAGGTTTTGCGCAAAGCGAATCGTGACTCAACATAAAGGCGTGGCATCAACATGGATGCCACGCCTTTGGTTTGATTGCTGATCGGATGCCAGGCCCGATCCAGCGAATCTTCTAGCGGGCCAGACGGCGACCCACGGTGATGCTCAGAGTAAATGCGAACAGGATGACCAGGGCCAGCGGCAGCCAGGGCAAACTGCGCGTGGAGTCGCTCTGCAGATTGCTGAGTTCAACCGCAGTCGGCGTGACGAGGGTGCCTTCGATGACAAACGGTGCACCGAGCGGTGTCTGCAAGCCAGCGTCTACTGCGGCCTGCCAGACGCCGCCCACCATTTGCTGCGCGTCGCCGGTGGAGGTCTGCCCATCAATCGTAACCGGCGGCTGCCACGGGCCGGTGTAATTGATGTCGCCATCCACTTGCCAGTCAATCCAGTAATGGCCGGGCGGAAGTAGTACGCCCGCGCTGTTGTCGAGCACAAAAACCGGCCGGGTGTAGTCGGTGGGTGTGGATTCCTGGCGTCGGTACATGTTCGCCCACGCCGAGCTGATCAAGCGATTGGTGGTCGTGTCGCCAAATACCACGTTGCTGCCAGTGGCGTTTGGCACACCATCCCAGATTTGGTAGTTGACAGCGGTGAATGGGCTGGGTGAGGTGGGCGAATTCCCCATATAGACATACAGATGAACCGCAGTCACCTGCCAGCTTGCCGGGCCGGTGATCGTGAAATCATCAGCCATGCGGAACTCGCCGCTGAGCGACACATTGAAGCCGCGGCTGGTGAGGCCCACGGTGACATTGCGCGCAATGCTCTCATCGCTGCCGCCAGGGCCGGTGCCCGGGCTGTTGACCAGGGGACCGTTGTCCCACAGGATCGCGTTGGGGTTGACCGGTTGGTAAATGCCGCCATTGATCGGCGGGGCGTTGACTCCCCCAAAGGTGGGGCCGTCGTCCGAGGCGGGCGCGCTCGGCTGGGCTGCCGTCAGCGATGCGCTGAATACGATGAGTAACAGCGCCAGGCTCACAAGCAGCAGATGGTGGGTTGTCTTACGCATTGGCTTGCCTCCTTAAGTGAACGCAGGGGGAAGTTGACGAGTGAGTGCTATTTTAGCACACGAATTCAAATGTGCCTAGTTGTGTGAATTGCCCTTTGCGGCCTGTGAGGCCCCGTCTTCTTTCTCCCAAATAAAACGGGAGACCAGCGTCCAGGCTGATCTCCCGCTCTCTCTCACAAGCATGGTTTAGCGCAGCGCCGGCCTACTTAGCCCGCGCCGCGTCCACCGCTCAATCAGGATCGGCTTCCACGTCGCCGTGTTCCGAGGCCAACCCACGTTCAGCTAGGGCGGCCTCTTCACGGCCCACGTCGTGCCCTTCGCTGCGCACACGCTGGCGGCGCTTCTCAAAGCCGGTGCCGACCGGAATTAGCTTGCCGATGATGACGTTCTCTTTCAGGCCGCGCAGATCGTCCTGCGCACCGCGCACGGCCGCCTCGGTCAGTACACGGGTTGTCTCCTGGAAGGAGGCCGCGGCCAGGAAGCTCTCGGTGTTCAACGACGCTTTGGTCACGCCCAGGAGCACCGTGTCGCCGCGAGCCGCCGTGCGGCCACGCTCGATCAATCGTCGGTTCACCTCGTCGAACTTGAAGCGATCTACCAGTTCACCCGGCAGGAACTCGGTGTCGCCGGTGGCGCGTACGCGCACCTTGCGGATCATCTGGCGCACGACTACCTCGATGTGCTTGTCGTGGATGTTTACGCCTTGCGATCGGTACACCTTCTGCACTTCTTCCATCAAGTAGAGCTGGCAGGCCTCACGACCCTGGATGCGCAGGACCTCTTTGGGGTTCTTGGCGCCTTCCGTGAGCTGTTGACCTGATTTCACTACATCGCCCTTGTCCACACGCAGGCGCGCACTCGGTGGAATTGGCTGTTCCCAGACATTGGTCTCTTCGCGTCGCGCCACGGCCCGCCAACCATCTTCGGTTTCTTCGATGAAGACATGACCGTCCATACCCGCCGTAATGCTGGTCGGTTCGCCAGTCTCTTCATTCAAGGCCGTCGCCAACGGCGTATCGGCCTGCACGCGGTCGCCATCGGCCACGGTCAGGCGGTAGTGTCGCGGAATCTGGCGTTCCTGCGACAGCAGCTTGGTGTTGGTCACTTTCAGCTTGCGCTGCTCACCTTCCCAGTAGATGTCCACTGTGCCGTCAATCTCGGCGATCACGGCCTCACCCTTGGGCGTGCGCGCTTCGAACAACTCCTCGACGCGCGGCAGACCCTGTGTGATGTCCTCGGTGCCCGCCACACCGCCGGTGTGGAAGGTGCGGAGGGTCAACTGGGTACCCGGTTCGCCAATGGACTGGGCTGCAATGATGCCGACCGCTTCGCCCTGGCGGATGATGCCGCCGCGGGCCAGGTCGCGTCCATAGCAGGTGGCGCACAAGCCAAAAGTCAGCGTACACACGAGCGGTGAACGCACATACGCGCGTGCAACTTTTGCCGCCACGATCGCGGCCACCGCCACTTCGTCAATCATCTGGCCTTTTTCGACAATCACCTCACCGGTCTGCGGGTGCAGGATGTGCCCAGCCGCGTAGCGGCCCACCAGGCGTTCGCCGAACGCTTCGCCGATTTGCTTACTCACCGAAGCTTCAATCCAGATGCCCGCGTCGGTGCCGCAGTCGTCCACCGTAATGATGACATCCTGGGCCACGTCAACCAGGCGTCGGGTCAGATAACCCGCATCCGCGGTGCGCAGCGCGGTGTCGGCCAGACCCTTGCGCGCGCCATGCGTGCTCAAGAAGTATTCCAACGCAGTCAGGCCTTCGCGGAAGTTAGAGCGAATGGGCAGCGGAATGATGCGGCCCGATGGATCAGCCATCAAGCCGCGCATACCCGCCAACTGACGAATAGGCGTCACACCGCCCTTCGTGGCGCCGCTGATCGCCATGGCGCCCAATCCTTCCAGCGGGTCGAGCTGCGCCTTCACCGCCTGCGTGAGGTCATCGGTCGCGCGTGTCCACAGCTCCACAATGCGGTTATACTGCTCTTCCTCGGTGATCAAACCGCGGCGGTATTGGCGTTCAGCCTTCTCCACTTCAGACGTGGTGTCCTGAATGATCTGCTGTTTGATTTCCGGCACCTTGATGTCGCTCACGGCAATGGTCATACCGCTGCGCGCGGCGTAGATGAAGCCTAGCTGCTTGATCTTATCTACCAGGTCGGCCGTTTTTTGCACGCCCAGGCGTTGATAGCAGTCCGCAACCACCGTGTTGACCGAGCCTTTGTCCATCACCTTGTTGACGAACTGGATCTCGCGCGGCAGGTTCATGTTGAACAGGGCGCGGCCCACCGTCGTGTTGATCATGCCATCCAGGCGTGGGGCCTCAGCAGCCACGCCGATGCGCAGCAAACGCGCACGAATCTCTTCGGTGTGGCCCACCACCGGCGAAGGCTCGCCCATTGCGGCCTGGTGCATCTTCTCAACGACCTCGGCCGCCGTTTTGACGCCGGCTGCTTCCAGTGCAGCCTGCGCCTTGTCGCTCAGGCGCAGGTCGCTGAGCGGGACATCGCGCAGCCAATCGTGGTAGCGCAGTCGAATCGGGGCGCGCAGGTCCACCACGCCCAGTTCATAGGCGAGTTTGACCTCGTCCATATCGCCAAAGGCCTTGCCATCACCCTTCGCGCCCGGTTTCTCAGTGGTCAGCCAGTACATCCCCAGCACCATGTCCTTCGACGGCCCGACGACCGGTTCGCCGCTGGCTGGCTTGAGCAGGTTGTGTGACGAGAGCATGAGATCGCGCGCCTCGCGCACGGCCTCATCGCTCAGCGGCACGTGCACGGCCATTTGGTCGCCGTCGAAGTCAGCGTTGAAGGCCGAGCAGACCAGCGGGTGAATCTGAATGGCGTTGCCTTCAATGAGCACGACTTCAAAGGCCTGGATGCCCAGGCGGTGCAGGGTGGGCGCGC
>CAZEPA010000119.1:0-9842 GCA_964513955.1 uncultured Anaerolineae bacterium
CCGTAGCGCCGATGGCGCACCTGACTGGTGGGGATAACGTCCAGGTCGAGCAAACGCCAGGAGCAGCGGCGGAGAACGCTCTTGACCCGTTCAATCGTGCCGCGCAGCCGGGCTGCGTTGAACATCTGGATTGCGCGTTGGAGGAGGGCGACATGGTTGTTGACGATAGGACGTTGTGCGAAGTAAAAATCGCAGCCAGGAGGATGGACCTCGAACATGGCGTTGCTCCTTTGCCAGATGTGAGATTGCTATCTGCGCAAAGTATACGCCTGTGGACGCCGCCCTGCCCCCGCCGCGAGGAGAGTATCATGCTGGTCAAGTGGATAGGAGTCGTGAAACGTGATCAAGTGAGGGCGCAGCTACGGGATCACGCCTTACACCAGCTTCCGCTGCATTGCCAACGTCACCGCCGACACGCGATTGTCCACACCCAGCTTGCCCAGAATGTTGCTGATGTGATACTTGACGGTGGAAAGACTGACGACCAACCGCTCCGCGATCTCAGCATTGTTCAGGCCCTCGACCATCAGCTTGAGCACTTCGCGCTCGCGTTCGGTCAGGGAATCAGGCTCCTGCGCCTGCTGGTTGGCGCGCACCAACGCCTGCGCAGCTTCAGAGGAGAGAGTCATCTTGCCCGCTCTGGCCGCGCGGATGGCGGCGGCCAGCTCACGGGCGGTGACGTTTTTCATTAGATAGCCGATCGCGCCGGCGCGCAGCGCGCTCTGCACCAGTTCATCCTCTTGGAAGCTGGTCAGCGCGACAATTTGAATAGCCGGGTGCTGGCGCTTGATGGCCTGGGTGGCGGCGATGCCATCCATCACCGGCATCATCAGGTCCATCAGGATCACGTCGGGTTGTAGCAGCCCTGCGCGCACTACGGCCTGTTGACCGTTCTCCGCCTCGCCAACCAGCTCCAAATCGGGGTTGATGCTGAGGAAGGCGCTGAGGCCAGAGCGAACCACGGCATGGTCGTCTACGAGCATCACGCGGATTTTGTCGTTCATGGTATTTGTCCTTGAGTTCGTGGTTCGTGGTACGTGATACGTGATACGTAATACGTGATACGTGAATACGCTTCACGCTTCAGATTATCACGCCTCACGCTTCCCGCTTCACGTCATCACGCTTCACTTCATCACGCTTCACGCTTCCCGCTTCATGCTTCCCGCCTCACGCTTCCCGCTTCACGTCATCACGCTTCCCGTTTCCCGCCTCCCACACCACCGACACCTGTGTTCCTTCGCCAGGCTCGCTGTAAATACTCAGCTTTGCGCCCAGGGCTTCGGCGCGCTCGCGCATGATGCGCAGGCCCAGGTGGTCGGCAGTCACCGCGCTTGGGTCGAAGCCTGCGCCGTCGTCGGCCACGGTTAGACGTACGGTCTCGCCCAGGCGCAAGGTGACCACCGCCTGCGTGGCCCTGGCGTGCTTGACCACGTTGTTGAGCGTTTCCTGGGCGATGCGGTACAGCCCCACCTGCACGTCAGGAGGCAGCCGGCGCTCGCCCTCCGCGCTGAGATGAATGGCGATGCGCGACCGGCCGACCATCGCCTCGGTCAGTTGGCGCAGCAGAGCGGTCAGCGGAACTTCTGTGAGCGCGTTGGGCCGCAGCTCCACCAGCAGGGTGCGCATCTCCGCCAACGCGCCGCGCGTGAGTTGGCGCAGCTCCTCCAGCCGGCGGCGGCCCTCGGCCGGATTCATCTCCCATAGATCGGGGATCACCTCAGCGATCAGGGTGGTCGAAAAGAGGGTCTGCGTAACCGCGTCGTGCAGATCGCGCGCCAGGCGAGTGCGCTCCGCGGCGACGGCATCCAGCGCCGCCTTCTCGCGCAGGCGCTCGTTGGCGGCGTTCAGTTCATCGGTGCGCTCGGCGATGCGCTGTTCGAGCTGGCGGCGGTGCGCGGCCTCCTGGGCGGCCAACCGTTCGGCGGCGCGCTTCTGGGCGTCAATGTCGTTGATGAGGCCTACCAGGTAGAGCGGTTTTTCAGCCGGGCCGCGCACCAGGCTCATCGAAATCTGCGCCCAAAACACCTCGCCGCTCTTACGCACATAACGTCGCTCGGTGATGTAGTGGCTGGTCTCGCTGGAAAGCAGCTGCTGAAACTGGTCGGTGGACGAGGCGAAATCATCTGGGTAAGTCACCATCGCTGGGCTTTGCCCAATCAACTCGTCGCGTTCATAGCCCAGCATGGCGCAAATCGCCGGGTTGGCGTCAATCAGCACCCGGTCAAGCGACATCAACCCCATGCCCACCGCTGAATGTTCGAACATGGCGCGGAAACGGGCTTCCGACTCGGCCAATGTCTGCTGCGATTTTTTCTCCTCGTTGATGTCCTCGATCATGCCGACGATATACTGCGGCTCGCCCTGCTTATCGCGCACCAGCGCAAAGTTGATCCGGCCCCAAAAAAGGCTGCCGTCCCGGCGAAGGTAGCGTTTTTCGATCAGGTACTGATCGCGCCGGCCCGCCACCAGGTCCGAGAACAACTCCCGATCAACGAACCGGTCTTCCTCTACCACCATGTCCGAAGGATTGATACGGTATATCTCCTCGGGACTGTAGCCGGTGATGCGCGTCGCGGTGGGATTGATCTGCACGATGCGGCGGTCAAGGGTCATCATGGCAATGCCCACGGCGGCGTTGTCAAACACCGCCTTGAAGCGGGCTTCCGAGGCGCGCAGCTCCTCCAGGGCGCGTTTGCGCTCGTCAATATCTTCCGCAATGACGACCAGGTAGAGCACCCTGCCCGCGGCATCTCGCACCGGGGAGATGCTCTGGCGCATCCAGTGGATGCGGCCGTCTCCATGGACATAGCGCTTCTCAACCTGGTACGCGTGGCGCTCTCCGGCCAGAACTTCCGCAAACTCCCGGCGCCCCACGTCCCGGTCGCCGGGGTAGGTGATGCTCTGGCCGCCCAACGCCTTGAGCTCAGACTCAGTGCGCCCGGCAAGCTCCTGCAGCACCGGGTTGACGGCTAACACCCGGCCATCGGGGGCGATGATGCTGATGCCGATGGCCGCGTTCTTGAAGATCGCCTCGAAGCGCGCCTCTGATTCTGCTAGGATCGCATCTTTGCGCTTCTGCTCGTCAATATCCTCGACCATGCCCACCAGGTAGGCCGGCTGAGCCTGGGCATCGCGCACGAGAGAGAGGGTCAGCCGCGCCCAGAAAATCTCGCCATTCTTGCGCACGTAGCGCCGCTCGACGCTGTAGTAGCCGCGCTGACCTGCCAGCATCTCGGCGAAGCGATCCATGCCTACCTCGGCGTCGGGCGGATAGACGTTGTCATGGTCGTTGCGCTGCCGCAGCTCCTCTTCGGTATAGCCGGACATCTGGCAAACAGCCGCGTTGGCGGCCAGGATATCCCCTTTTAGCGACAGCAAGCCTATGCCGATGGCGGAGCTTTCGAACGCCGCGCGGAAGCGCTCCTCCATCTGTCGGCGCTCGGCCTCGCGCTGCTGCAAGGCGTCGGCCATCCGGTCAAAGGCCTGCGCCAGGTCTTGAACCTCGCCCAACCCGCGCACCGCGGAGACGCGCGCGCTCAGGTCGCCGCTCTGCACGCGCTGCACCGCGGCCATCAGACCGGCGAGAGGGCGCAAAAACAGGCGTTCGCTGCCCTGCCAGGCCAGCGCCAACGCGACCATAAGCACCAGCCCCATGAACCCCAGCTCCCACAGCGACCACGCGCCGAAGATCTGCAACGTCAACACGGGTAGGATGGTCAGCAGGGCCAGCAGTAAGAGCCGACCGCGTACACTGTTGAGAAAACCGCGCATGGCAAACATCTAGTGCTCCTGATCATTCCGTATCAACGGCGCCGCGTGCGCGCACGCGGCCAGGGTGAGGACGAGAATGATCACAAGAGGGGGAGCGCAAGTTTGGAGGGCATGGTGTGTCCCTTGCGGTGATTGCAGCCGGGGAGCGAACGCCATAATTGTAGCAGAAGCAGAAAACGGCGTCTAATCGGGACCGCCTACTTCCCCTTCGGGCGAATATACGTGCTCACATCCACGTTGTACACCACGTCTTCGAGCGTAAACACGGCCCAGGGCCGACCCTGATCGAGCCAGGTGGCGGATCCGGTTGCGCTGAGCGGTGTGCCTTCGATGACGGGGCCGGGCAGGCTGCGGGTGGAGCTGCGGGGCAGCGTGACGGGGATCGGGCCAGTCGCCTACGAGGGCAGCTCAGCCACCAGGTGGTCGAGACACTGCGCGACGCGCCGGGCATCCACGGCCGTGTGGCAGAAACTGGTGGCCAGGGTCAGCATCCCTTGGAACGTGCTGAGCGCCAGGAAGAAGCCGGGTGGGTAGAGCACCGGGCCAACGCCGTAGGCATCGGTCACGGGCACGTCGCCGAAGTCCACTTCGGCCGGATCGAGCACGCCCATGTTCGAGAAAAACGGGTGCGTCTTGCCGGTCTGCGCGCCGGACATGGCGGAGACCGCCAGACGCTGCGCGAGGACATAGGGCAGCGCCAGCGCCGCTTCCAGCGTCAACGCCTGACCCAAGCCGGGCAAGCCCGCGCTTGCCGCGGTGCGTGCGGCGTGAACCTGAGCCAGCGCAGCCTCGAAAGTCGCGCCAGGCTCGCGGGTGATGGTCGGATAGATCGAGCCGGCCAGGTTGGATATCCCAGCAGCCCTGCCGCCGGGCAGATAGCGCCGCAAGTTGACCGGCTCCTGTACGGGCAACGGCACGCTGACCGGTGGGTCAAGCACCTCGAACAACGCCCGGTAGAACGCAGTCAGCAGCACGTCGGAGAAGAAAACGCCGCGATTGTGCGCATAGGCGCGCGCAGCCTTCACCCGATCCGCAGCCACCCGGCGGATAAGCAGCGAGCGGCCGCTTAAGTCTTTACCTTGCGCCGGGAAGCCCCATGCGGGCGTTGGAATCGTGCTGCGCCGTAACGCGGCCAGCAGCGCGGGGAGCCGGATGCGCCGAAAGACCTGTCCCAGGCCCCGTGCGCCTGCCAGATTGGAGTGGGGTACATGGCCGGCATCAGCGCCAAGGGCGCGATAGGTGGCTGCCAACAGTCCGGCGTACTCGATCACCCCACCCCCATCGGCTACCGCGTGGTTGAGCTTGACGCACAGCAGGTCATCAGCGCCGCGGAACAGTCGCGCCTGCGCTTGCGGCCCTGCAGCCAGATCGAGGGCCATCACGATATAGTGCGCCAGCGCAGCATCGGGATCAGCCGGCGTCTCGATGGGGCAGTGATCCCGCGCGTCCAACCCAGGCAGACGAGCCCAAAACGGCCGCCAGGGGCGTTCGACAAAGCGGCAGCCAAGCACCGGCTCTGCGTCCAGGGTGAGCCGGACTGCCCGCGCCAACCGCGACGCATCAACATGACCGGCAAAGCGAATCACGCAGTGGAGTTGCTGATCGGCAGCCGCCAGAACGAGATGCTCCAGCCGGTCCATCGCCACCGATGGTAAGCGCGGCGGGATTTGATCGCGGTCAGGCGACGCAGGCGGCACGGGCGCGGCTTTCATCCTGGAGCCCTCCTCGAGTCGTTGCTTGTGTTATCATGCCGTTAACTCCAAACGGCGCTGGCCCACTGCTTGATCTGGTCCCAGTCGCGATGGTCCGCTTCGACCGCCTTGACCATCTTCGCGATCGCCCGGTCGAGGAACGAGAGGCGGCCAAAGTCCATCTGGCCCTCGAAGTAGACCGCTTCGGCGGTGTTCAGCAGTGGCCGGACGACGTTGAGGTAGGCGGCGCGGGCGGTCCGGCTGGCTTCGTCGTCGCCGGTGTTGAGCATGTGTACGGTGAAGAGTGCGACGGGCAGGCTGTTCAGCGCGGCCTGGTTGGCCTTGACGAAGTCCACCGCCTCGGGCAGCCAGGCGCCCATGCGGATGGCGCTGCCCAGCACGACGGCGGCGTAACCGTCCACCTTCGGCTTTTCCTTCACCGGTTTCACATCCACGGCGTAGCCGCGGGCAGCCAGGGTTTTGGCGATGGCGGCCGCGATCTCGGCGGCAGATCCGGCGCGGGTGGCGTAGGTGACGAGAACGCGCTTGTTCATGAAAGCTGTTCCTTCCAGGGTGATTTCAGGGTATTCAAACGCGGGCGTGCGGGTGGCCGCAACACCCAGCGGCTCGACTGAGCTCGCCGAAGTCCGGCGTCAGTCAGGGTAACGCCGGCAACCGCCAGGCCGGCCGGTTTGATGAATTGACGATCAGAAAGCGAGCGAGTTGACATGACAGGTTTCGGCTCAGCGCGCTGCCAGGTAATGCGCCAGCGAGTTGACGACCTTGGCCCCGATCAGCGCGACGATGGCGATCAACGCCTGCGTCGGACCAGCGATGAGGGGCAGCTTGTAGCCGAAGAAGGCGGCGCCCGCCACGACCAGGATCGCTGCGCCGAGGATGGTGCCGATGATGGCGAGCGGGTGCGTCCACTGGCTGGCCGCGCCCACGTAGCCCAGGCCGCCTTGTGCGCACATGGCAAAGCCCAACATGAGCACGATCGCCACGCTCACTTTCAGATTCGAGAGCAGCGGCAGGTTGTGGCCCCGCAGGGCGAGGAACGTGACGACCACGATCAGGGCCGCCAGGATCAGAATGGCCGGGTTGATGACAGTTGAGAGGGACATGGTTTTCATCGGTTCTCCTTGCGTCGGTACGATTTGATCGAAGTATAGACCCGCCCAAACAGAAACTCCCCCATCACAGGGGGAGTTCGGGACTAGTCAAGTGGATAGGTTGAGGGCCGTGAGGCGTGAGTGCGGTGCATAATCACTGGCTTACTGGCTGCTGGCAGTCATGCAGCCTGCGCTGCTGACGGCGTCATGGACGCAGGTCCGCTGCCAGCCGGGGCAACGCATCAATGGGCAGAACCGTGATCTGCCTGTCGAGCACATACTCCTGCTTTCCCGGATAGACGACCCAAAGATGCTCGAGGCTGAGATCATGCAGGGCCACATGCATGGAGCGACTAGCGTCTGGCGCATCCGCGTACTTGATCTCGAACCCATACGGCTTGCCCCGCATACGCACCAGTAAATCGAGCTCGGCTCCGCTGTGCGTGGCCCAGAAGTAGGCATCGCGCGTGTTCAGCAGGCGGATGATCTGCTCGATGGCGAAGCCCTCCCACGAGGCGCCGAGTTTGGGGTGGGATTGCACGTCCGCCCGTGCGCCCAGTTGCAGCAGCCCATGCAGGATGCCGGTGTCGCGGATGTAGACCTTGGGCGCTTTCACCTGGCGCTTGCTGATGTTCTCGAACCACGGCGGTAGCACGCGTACCATATAGGCGCCGGCTAGGATGTCCAGATAGCGACGGGCTGTGACCTCGGAGGCGCCCAATGAGCGAGCGAACTCCGCTGCATTCCAGAGCTGCCCATGATTGTGGGCGACCATGGTCCAAAAGCGCCGCAGGGTCTCGGCCGGGATCGTGATGCCCAACTGGGGGATGTCTCGCTCCAAAAAGGTGCGCGTGAACGCCTCACGCCAGGCCAGGCTGGACGCATCGTCATCTGCCAGGAAGGCGCGCGGAAACCCGCCGCGCAGCCAGAGCCGATCACGCTGGGTGGCATCAACCTCGGTCAGGTCGAAACCGGCGAGATCCACAAAGCCCACGCGGCCGGCCAGGGACTCCGATACCCCACGCACGAGATGCGGCGAGGCCGAGCCGAGCAGCAGAAAACGCGTGGGGTTGTGTGGACGGTCCGCCAGCACCCGCAGCAAAGGAAAAAGCTCGGGCAGTCGCTGCACCTCATCAATCATCACCAGCCCGGACAGGCTTTCCAACACGGTCAACGGGGCCGAGAGTCGCCGCACGTCTACCGGATTCTCCAGGTCGAAGTACGTGGCCGGCTGCTGCTCGGCAATCATCCGCGCCACCGTGGTCTTGCCGCATTGACGCGGCCCCAACAGAGCGGCAATAGGATAAACCGCCAACGCGGCCTGGACTTGAGCGATGACTGCGGGTCTTGAGATAAGCATGACGTCATTATATCCTTGAAAATCCAAATGTCGACTTTGGATTTTCAAGGCAAGAAGTCCTTGTCATCAAACGGGCCGCCCGTGCGCAAGCGTATATCGGACGGGTCGGGCGTCGCGCGGCTTCAAGCCGAACAGGAACCTGAACAGATTGGCCGGCCGGATCACGAACCAGTACAGCCCGAGGCAGAGGAGCAGGGAAATTGGTGCGATGAGCGCCCACTTCGCCAGGTCAGGCATGGCCCAGCGCACGATGAAGAAGCCCACGGTCAACAAGATTGTCTGGTGCAGCACGTAGAACGGCAGCACCGCTTCGTTGGCGCTCGCCAGGAAGGGATTGCCGAAGCGCAGATGCTGCGTAGCATGCCCCAGGATCGTCAGCACCCAACACCAGGCGTCTAGCCCGTACAAGGCAAAGAGCGCGGTGTAGCGCGTCGTGCCGAAACGAGGCTCGCCCGCGATCATGTACCAGGCGAGCAGCCCGACGGTCAACCCGGCCGCAGCGGCGAGGGAGGCCCAACGCCCACGGCGCACGCTTTCGTACAGCCGGTCATGAGAAACGAGGATGAAGCCGTTCAGGAAGATCGGCAGGTAGCCGAGCAGGCTCCAGCCGCCGAAGTTCCGCGCGCCCAGGAAGCTGTTGGGGGCGGGCAAGGCAACCATCAGCATGATCGGCAGCGCCAACAGGTAGACTGCGCCGGGCGCGGCCAGCCGGTCGCCCAACCAGTCCAACACCACTCGCCCTGCGCCCTGGCGGAGCCAGAGAAAGATCGGCAGGAAGATGAGGCTGAAGACGAACAACATCTCCAGGTACCACAAGTGCAACCCCATCCAGGCGAAGTTCCCACCGAAGCCATACCAGCCATCGAAGTAACGGGGTAAGAACTGCCAGAAAGATCCGAAGAACTGATGGTGGGTGGTGCGTTCCAGATAGACCTGCCACGCTATGTGGGTGAAGATACCCACGGCCAGGGGCACGAGCAAGCGCAGCGCCCGATCCTTGAGAAAGGCCCCGCTGCTGCGATTGCGCAGCGCAAAGAAGGTGCTGGCCCCCGAAATGGTGAACAGCAGCGGCATCATCCAGATGACCGCAAGCAGGGCCACGATTTCCAGGGCCGGATAGGTGGTGGGGTTCTTGACATGCCATTCCTGCGGGTCGAAAAAGCGTCCGCTATGAAAGAGAAAGACCGCTGCAATCGCGAGCACGCGCAGCCAGTCCAGTTCGAACCGCCGCGTCGAAGGAGTTTCTGTTGTCGCCATGGCATGCCTTCCTCTCACGCTTCCCGCAGGTAGAATGCCTTGATCATCACCACCAGGCCGATGCCGATGAGGACCATGGGGCCGAAGATGTTCCAGGGGATGTCAGTCTGGGACAGAAATGGGATGGCGAAGAAGATCGCGGCTACAACCGCCCCCTCCAGATAGCGGTTGCGGAAGACCAGGCCCGCGCCGATGGCGATGCCCAGCACGACCATGATCCCAGGCCACCACCAGCCGGTGAGAAGCAGAATGCCGATGCCGATCAGGAGCAGACCAGCGGTGATAGGGTTGCGAGTACGTTGCCTGTCCACAAGATGCCTCCTCGTATGGTGAGATAGAAACCTGTTGCAGTGATGCCAGTATCGCGCAAGACGAGCAGGAATTCCCCCATCGCTAGGGGAGTTTAGGACTGGTCAAGTGGATAGGTTGAGGACTTGGCGTTGTTATGCGCGCAGAAGAGCCGTCAATCGGGGCCGCGCTTGGCTGGCAGATTACGGCTCTGTCTAGCAAGCGCATACTCGTGCTTTCCTGGATAGAGGATCCAGAGGTGTTCCAGGTTGAGAGCGTGCAGGGCGACAGGCATCGAGCGACGGGCGCCGGGCAGATCGGAAGAGCGTCGTGTAGGGAAAGAGTGTAGATCTCGGTGGT
>CAZEPA010000120.1:0-9822 GCA_964513955.1 uncultured Anaerolineae bacterium
CGCAGCCACTGCCACTGCCTTTGCATGGTGAGGAGAAGCACGACCGTCACCAACGACCAGAGAATGCGGTGGATCAGAATTTCCTGGGCCGAGACGCTTTGGAGGAATTTCCAGTAGATCGGCAAAAAGCCCCAAAGCACATACGCGCTGGCAGCCGCCAGCATGCCGCGACTAATTTTCATGCGTTTGACTCGCTGAAGCTGCCTGTTTGGCCCTGATCTCGCGCCGGCCGCACCCAGACCAGGTTGCTGTGAAACGTGCTTTGCCCGGCCATATCGCCTAGCGCATCGGGCGTCGTCCAGTTGATGTTGCGCCCGCCG
Organism: uncultured Anaerolineae bacterium; assembly: GCA_964513955.1. Taxonomy (GTDB): domain Bacteria; phylum Chloroflexota; class Anaerolineae; order SSC4; family Amarolineaceae; genus Amarolinea. The sequence continues at coordinate 321 of CAZEPA010000120.1, forward strand.
GCCTGGCGGCTCCAGCGGCCCTTGGGCGATACCACCACGCCAGGGCGCACAGCTTCCGTCACCACGGCGCGCAAGGAGCACCAGCCCCGTCGATTTTCGACGATGACCGCGTCGCCCTGTGAAATCTGCCTGGCTTCGGCATCCAGCGGGTGAATCTCCAGAAAGGGCGAACGCTCACGCGCCAGCAGACTGTCCAGGTTGGCCAGACTGCTGGTCACAAAATGGTGCGCCGCACCGGAGATCAACTGCAAGGCATCCGCGGCTGCGAGACCATCTGGCGCGGCCGCGTCGTCGCCTGAGTTTACATAACCTGGGAACGGGTCGAGACCCTGGTCGGCCAGGGTTTGGCTGAACAGCTCCACCTTACCGCTGGGCGTGGGGAAATGCAGGTCGGCAAAAGGCGTCGTCGAGGTCAGCGCCAGCGGCAGCGGCCGGCCTTCTTGCAGCCGCGCCAGGGTGATGCCCTGCAAGCCGGGCTGCTGCAAGGCGGTGGCTGTGAGCACCTCCTCGATCACCTCATCGGCGCTCTGTCGCAGCCAGGGATCATCAAAGCCCAGCGCCTGCGCCAGCAGCCGCATCACGTCCCAATTGCTCTTGCTCTCGCCCAGCGGCGGGATGGCCGCAGCGTTGTACTGCAGATAGGTGTGCCCATAGGCCTTGTGCAGGTCGCTGTGTTCCAACTGGGAGGTGGCAGGCAGCACAATGTCGGCGTAATCGGCCGTGTCGGTCATGAACAGCTCATGCACCACGGTAAACAGGTCGTCGCGTTGTAAGCCGTGCACCACGGCGCCGGCGTTGGGCGCGATGGCCGCGGGGTTGGAGCCGAAGACGTAGAGCGCGCGCACTGGCGGGTCGTTGACTTCGCCCAGGAGCGCGGCGCCCAGGCGGTTCATGTTAACGCTGCGCGCCGGCGGCGGACAGTCGGCCCAGTGATGGACCGCCTCGCTGTCCCAGCGCAGCGTACCGCTCGTGCTATAGGCCAGGCCGCCGCCCACGATGCCGTACTGGCCGGTGATGGCCGGCAAGGCGCAAATGGCGCGCACGGTTTGCCCGCCGTTTCTGTGTCGGTTGATGCCATCGGCAATTTTAATCATGCCTGGACGGACCCTGGCGTAGCGTTGCGCCAGGGCGACAATGGTCTCTTCCGAAAGTCCGGTGATTGCGGCCACGCGTGCCGGCGGATAGGCGGCCAGGCGCGCCTTGAACTGCGGCCAGCCCACGGCATGCGCCTGCAGCCATGCTTCGTCATGCTGACCATCCTGCACGATGACATGCGCCAGGCCCAGGGCCAGCGCGCCGTCGCTGCCTGGAATCGGCGCCAGGTGGAGGTCGGCGCCGTGCGCGCTCTTCGTGCGTCGCGGGTCAATGACAATCAGCTCGGCGCCGGCCCGCTGCGCGGCGCGTAAGGCCGGCATGACGTGCGGCGCGGTGCTGGCCGGGTTGTGGCCCCACAGGATGATCAGCCGGCTGGGCGCGAGATCCTCATAGGCTGGGCTGTGACGCAGGCCCAGCGTACTTTCCACTGCCATTTCGGCCGCCGCACCACAGATGCTGCGCTGCAAACGGCTGGCGCCCAGCCGATTCCAAAGACGTGCGCTGCTGACGGTCATCTGCACCAGGCCCAGCGTGCCGCTGTAGGAGTAGGGCAAGATCGCGGCCGCGCCATCTTCAGCCGCAATCTGTTGCCAGCACCCGGCGATTTCGGCAACGGCTTCCTCCCAGGAAATGCGCGCCCACTGCCCGCTGCCCTTTGAGCCTACGCGACGCAGCGGATGGGTCAGACGATCGGGATGATAGACGCGCTCCAGGTAGGGCCGTACCTTGGCGCACAGCCAACCCTGCGTCACGGGGTGATCGGCGTCGGCGTAAAATCTGACCGCGCGGCCATTCTCAACCTCGGTCACGATGCCGCAGGTGTCAGGGCAATCGTGCGGACACGCGCCATGAATCAGCTCAATGGACATGCAGATTCCTTTTCGACAGTACAAATCAATTCGCAATCTCTTCACATCACGGTGAGACGGCGATTATACTACAGGCGTTACTAACGAGGCAATATGCCCTTGGCTCCTTCAACCTTTGCCAACGCCTGTCCCGGCGGCTATAATGACTGTTGATGAACCATGATGAAGGGATGCCCGGCTTGTCTGGCCAAGCAGCGCAAGCCGAAGAGGTGCTAACGAATGAACGAGAGTTTGGATATCAAGCGGGTGGGTATTTTCCTGGCGTTAGCCTTTGGCATCGCCTGGGTGATCGGCCTGATCATTTTTCTCACGGGCGGCCTGGTCAACAGCCCCGTGTTAATCCCCGCGCTGCGCTTGACCCTGGCGACGGTTCTGCTGGCTGTGGGCTACATGTGGGCGCCGGCGCTGGCGCATGTGCTCACACGGCTGCTCACACGTGAGGGCTGGCATGACACGTGGCTGCGGCCCCATTTCAAGCAGGGCTGGCGCTATTGGCTGGCGGCCTGGGTTGCGCCCGCGCTGCTGACGATCGTCGGTGCAGCGATCTTCTTTGCCCTCCTACCGCGCTACTTCGATCCGAATCTCACGATGCTGCGCGGCCTCTTGGCGCAAAACGCGCAGACGGCCACGATCAATCCCTGGTTGATCGTGGCCGCGCAACTGGGCAGCGCGGTGCTGATCGCGCCGCCGATCAATGGGTTGTTCACCTTTGGCGAGGAATTTGGCTGGCGAGGTTATCTGCTGCCGAAGCTGCTGCCGCTGGGTGAACGGCGGGCGATGCTTGTCTCAGGCGTGATCTGGGGCGTTTGGCATTGGCCGGTCATTGCCATGGGACACAACTACGGCTTTGGCTATCTGGGTGCGCCCTGGACCGGCATGCTGATGATGACGTGGTTCACCGTCGTCACCGGCTGCTTCCTGGCCTGGGCCACGCTGCGCGCACGGAGCGTGTGGCCGGCGGTCATCGGCCATGCCGCGATCAACGGCATCAGCGCGCTGGGCGCGCTCTTCGTGCAAGGCAGCCCCAGTTCGCTGCTCGGCCCACTGCCCGTTGGCCTGCTCGGCAGCCTGGGATGGGCCGCGGTCGCCGGGTGGATCTGGTGGCGTCACGCTGGCGGCCGTCAGACGCCTGAGGTGAAGCCAGACGTTGCCGGTCCACTGCCGGCGCCTCATTGATCCCCTCGCTGACGCAAGCAAGCATGACGCAGCCCGTTCATGTGGCCTTTCAACCGGTAGAGGCCTGCCGCGCGGCAAGTCTGGCGCGCGAGGTCTTCAAATTCAGAGAAGCAGTGCAGCCTTCACTGGCATCGTGGGGGATTCTCAGGCCGCTTTCAATATCGACTGTAATTGCGTAATTTCACGGCGCGGACGTTTCTTCGCCAAATCATGATTGGCTTGGAGATTCATCCAGAACTCTGGTGTGGTGCCAAAGGCCTGTGCAAAAAGCCAGGCTGTTTCCGGCGTGATGCCGCGCTTGCCATTGACAATTTCGTTGATCCGCTGCGTAGGGACGCCGATATGTTGTGCAAACAGCACTTGGGTCAGACTCATCGGCTTCAGAAATTCTTCTAGCAAAATCTCACCAGGGTGAGTAGGAATGCGGTTTTCAGGAATCATGGTCACACCTTTCTCAATGGTAATCCAGGAGCGAGACTTCGTGTGCACTATCGTCTTCCCAACGAAAGACAATACGCCATTGGTCGTTGACGCGAATACTGTGATACCCGGCATAGTCACCGCGAAGCGCTTCTAGCCGATTACCTGGCGGCGAACGTAAATCTTGCAAGCGATGCGCAGCGTGAAGGATATCCAATTTACGCAACGCAACTCCAACCACATTGGTGGGAAATCGTCGAACCCGATTGCTATTTCGACCGTGATACAGGTCTTCAGTCGCCGCGTCGCCAAACGATACAATCATGAGCCTAATTATACCATTTCACGGATACCGTGCAAGAATGTAACATCATCTTCTAAACGCTGCCGATCAACTGCCGGCGCCGCTTTGATTCCTTCGCTGGCTCAAGCAAGCATGACGCAGCCCGTCCATGTGGCCTTTCAACCGATAGAGGCCAGCTGTGCGGTAGGTCTCGCGCGCGAGGTGTTCAGATTCAGAGAAGCAGTGCAGCCTTCGCCGGCACGGGGTGGCGTCCCGCTGACTGCTAGTTGTTGCAGGTAACCATGGCGTCAGGCGGACGGGGCTGTCACGTGGCTGTTGGAGGCAGGCAGATCAGGCACGATAAGCGGTACGGCCCGCAGCGTGTCTTTGTGTTGTTCGATCTCCCACAGATCATAAGCTGCTTGATGGCCTAACCAGCTTTCCGCACTACTGCCCAAAGCCACAGATAGGCGCAGCGCAATCTCCGGCGTCACACGGCCGCGGCCATTCACGATTTTGGATAGGGTCTTGCGGCTTACGCCCATCGCTTGCGCCGCGTCCGTGATGCTGGCCCTCATAGGATCAAGCCATAGACCCTTGATAATCTCACCAGGATGGGGGGGATTGTACATCTTCATCGTTTCTCAAACCTCAATGGTAGTCCTCGTAAGCCACATCACCGGCATCACCGGCCGTAAAGCGAAATGTAATACGCCAGTTTGCCTGCACCGTGACCGACCAAGTGTCTTTGCGATCACCTTTGAGTTCATGCAGGCGCAGAGTAGGGATGCGTAGATCATCAATCGTTCTGGCTTGCTGCAACTGGGCCAGTATCAGGCGAATACGATTGGCGTGCAGCGGTTGAATGCCTGCTTTGCTGCCGGTGAGAAAGAACTGCTCCAGCCCTTTGTGCGCAAAACTCTTGATCATACGCAATTGTAACCCAATACTTCCCAGAGTGCAACTCGAGTGAAATCAGACGCTGCCGGTGCACTGCCGGCGCCGCATTGATTCCCTCTCTGACTCATGCAAGCGTGACTCGGCCTGTCCCCTTGACCTGAAAACCGGCGGCCGTCGCCTGGGACACGGATGCCGTATTTTGGGGGACAAGTTACCCCGCGCTCAGTACAGCCAGTCAGCATCATCCTCTAGGCATATGCCATTCCAGCCGCCGCCTCGCCGATAGGTCTCCTTCCACAAAAGGAAATGCTGATAGGCTGATTCGACAGCGGGCTTGCCGTCCGCCAGCCGATACAGCCTCTGCTTGAGCTCGTAGACCTGCTGCTTGTAGGTGTCGTACTCATCCTGCACTTCGTTGAATGCCTGCGCCTGCTCATGCCGCCTAAACATGGACATGGGCTGCTGCCTGATGCTTTCGAGTTGGTCGCGAGTTTGCTGCGCACGTTTCATCGCACGCTCTAGTTCTAGTTGAAGATCAATCGTGGATTCGGTAGACATGGTTTCCCTCAATATCCCTCAATGCGCATTCACCGGGCCTACAACTTTCTTGAGTCTATCAAAGCAGGTTTGAGACAAGAAACAGAGACCAGAGACCAGAGACCAGGCGTCTTCCATGCACACCCGATCTCCAATCTCTAGTCTCCGATCTCCAATCTCCGGTCTCTAATCCCGCCTAACTCTTCTTGCGCCCGGCCAGCATCAGCCCGCCGATGACCCCGACCCCGGCCATTAACGGCCCCCACTGCTTGAGCGAATTTTGTTTGGTTTTGACGCCCTTCGACATGCGTGGAATTCTCTCCAGCTTGGCGCCGGCCTCTTTCTGCATGGCCTTGAACTCTTCCGGATGCGCGCGCCAGTGATCAGCCTGCACACGCTTCTGCGCCACTTCTTCTTCGGTGACGAACTTGCCGTGTGAGCGCAGGCCGCCCAACTGATAGCCGTGCTTCTTGAACAGCTTGTAGATTTCCTTGACGCGCTCCATGGTGATGTTACGCCCTAGGGTGTAGTCCTCGAAGCGTCCTTCCATGGCCAGCAGCGACGTTTCGGCCAGGCAGGCGTAGACTGTCTTGGGCGGCAGGCCGATGTCATAGCCAATGTGGATATCGCCGGGGATGAGCACCTCGCCTGACTCGATCACCAGCACGTCGGGGCGCAGGGCGGCTTCCTGCTCGCTGATATCGGGCGGCCGGGCCACGTCGCAAATCACGGCGCCCGGCTTGCACTTGGTGATGTCCACGATGCGCTGACCGAAGGCCGAGGTGGCGGTGATGATCAGATCGCAGTCGGAAACCAGGTCGCCGGCCCGCGTCGAAATCGTCACCTGCGCGCCTGGCGTCTCTTCTTCGATCATGCGCTTGAATTCGATCAACCGCTCTGGTTCGATGGAAACAAGCACAACGTCCTTGATGGCCTGCGCAATCAGGCGCGCACAAACCGAGCCGATGGAGCCGGTGCCGCCGATGACCATGGCCTTGCCCTTGGTCAGGTCGGTGGCGCCCATCTTGATGACCGCCTGCTTGGCCGCCTCCAACGTTGCGGCGACGGTCAGACTGTTGCCGCTGGTAATGGCAATGTCGCACTGATGCGCGGTGGTAATGCCGGCATCGCCAATCACCGAGGTAAACGCGCCCAAGCCCATGATGCGCGCGCCGAAGCGCTCGGCCATCTTGGCCGACTGCACAAGTTTCTTGTACGTAAAGTTCTCGTCGCGGCTCATCATCTCGCGGGGCGTGGTGCCGAGCGAGATGAGGTATCCCTCGATCTTCTGCCCGGTGGTGGGCGACTGCCCGCCGGTGATCTTACCCACGTACATGGGTGGAATCAGGGCCGCAATTGGCTCCACGATCTCATCGGGCAGATATTTCGTCCATCGGAAACGATCATGCTTGTGAATGAAACCAATGTTGAGCGGATGGATCACGAAGGCAAACTTGTTGAGGCCCATCTCCTCCGGCTGCAGGTAACGGACGCCTGGCGTCCACTGCAAGTCGGCCATGAGGTCAAGGTAGGTGTCTTCGTTTAGCGGCGCGTTGGGATCGCGTCGGGCGGCCACCAGGCAGCATTCGAAGACCGAGGCGGACCAGGGACTCAACGCGCCTTTTTCGTCCAGCGCCGGGATCATGGTGACCACGATGCTGGCGCCGCGGCGCTTCAGATCTTCGACATCTTCTTCGGTGGCTGATTCCACCACGATCGTCTTCCGCTTCAGATCTTCCGGCGCGTAGCGGCGGATGGTGCCGATGTCGCCGGCCAGCAGGTCGGCCCATTCAAACGGCGCCTTGCTGCGTTCTACGCCCGGCTGACCGGCTTCGGGCATGAGGCGGCGGAAGGGGGCGTCCTGCAACTGCTCCAGGGTAGGCGCAGCCGCTTGCTCCAGCATCCACTTGGCGCCGACGCCGGGCGCATCGGGCAGGGCAAAGAAAATTTCTGGGTCTGCGAAGCGCATCTGATCACTGCGCCGGCTGAGTGATTGTGACAGGCCGGCGTGGTTCAAACCCGGCACCATCAAGATGCGCTTGCCCGCAAAGATACCGGGCTGTGCACGGTCGGCCAGGATGACGCCCCAACGCTCGATGCCGGCGCGGATGCCGCTGCCGTCCACAACTGGCGTCTGTGTGGCGATCTTGCTCAGGCGTGCGCCGACAGGATGCTCGCGGCGTGCGGGGCCTAGCTCCAGCCAATGGGGCATGCCTTCCAGGCCGATCACATCCACTGTACCATCAACCTGTTTGATCAACGCTTCGGCCTTGTCAGGGTCGCCATGGCAGCCAATCCGGCGGATTTCCATGGCCTGTCCCAGGAACTCAACGTTGGTGATGCTCTCCCCGTCGTTGATGTGAATCACAACTATCTTCTTCATTTTCGAATCCTCTTCCAATCCTCCCATGCCTCATCGCACGGTTTGTGTAAGGCCTGGCCTGTGGCGCGCCGCCGGACACATCCGCATGGCACTGACTGCGGCGCAGGCTGTTTTTTGCCAAAAACCATTCACGGTCATTGCGCTACAGTATGCCAGAGATGCGGCGGCCCTACACTGATTCAGGTCATAAGTCTGCGGGCGGCCTGGGCCTCTTGTCCAGGATCGGGCTGCCAACGCCCCGAACAAGTTCGGAATTCCTGGCCGAGCGCGCTATCGGTAATTCGTCATTCGTAATTCATAGTACTCAGTGCGCGCTGACGCGGTAAATGCGGACTTCGTAATCGCCATCGGTGAAGATCTTGACTGGCTCAAAGGCCTGGAAGAGCGCCTCATACTCGGCGATCTGCGCGGCGTATTTATCCGGCTCACGATAGAACCGTTTGAACATCCCTTCGCTGAAGACCAGGTAGTCGAACTTTTCGTCAATGTACCAGGATGGTGGATAGAGGATGAGCCGGTACATGCCCTGGACCGTGAAGCGCTGCGGATCGACGTAGGGCGCGTAGGACTCCAGGGCCACGCGTGCGCCAGGCGGAAGGTTTTGTGCGATCCAGACGCGCGCGGTTTCGCGGCTGTCAACGATGGTCAGGCGATGCGCGGCCTGGATGGTTCCCGCCAGTGGGATGACGAGGGCCAGCGCCAACAGTAAGCTCGCGGCGCCTACGGCCCAGAAGGGCCGCGCCCCTTGCTCACGCTGACGCAGCCAATCCCAGGCTTGAACAAGGAAGAGAGCCGCCAGCAGGAACAGGAAGGGCGTCAACGGCGCGAGGGTGCGGTCATTGCGCACCATAAAGTTGCTGATGAACACGAAATAGACGGCAGGGAAAGCCGCCGCCAGGATCACTGGTTTGCTTCGCATCCACAGTCCGCGCGCCAGGGCGGTCAGCGCCAGCAGGGCCGTCAGCCCTTCAGCTTGCCACAGGTAAGTGACATACCACAGGGCCGCGTTCCCTTCGCCGCCCGCGTGGCCGGTTGCGTAGTGGCGCGCTTCCAGGCTCAAGTCGGCCATGAATTTTGCAGAGTCGAAGACCGCAAACGGGGTGGAGAATATGAACGTCAACATGCTGGCCGCGCCGGCCAGGTAGAGACGCCTATCTTGCCATCCACGCCAGCCGGCGCGCAGAAAATGAGCCGCCACGAGGCACACCAGGATCAAGGCGCCGTTGTATTTGGTGGAAGCGGTCAACCCTGCCAGGACGCCGGCCAGCACGTAATCGCGTGTGCGGCCGCGCTGATACACCTGGACTGCAGCCCACAGGCTGAGAATGGCAAAGAAAACCACGAAGGTATCCGGTGTAATGTAGCGACTGTGCGTCACATTCGTGGGCGAGATCGCCAGCAGGAGAGCCGCCAGCAGGCCGACGCGCCGGCTACGAAACAACTGGCGCCCCACCAGGAAAATGAGCACGACCGCACCGGTCCCGAAGGCCAGGGTCAGCAGGCGCCCCAACCAGAACGTGGCCGGCAGCGGCGTCATGCCATCGCCGCCCACGAGAAGGATTGGGGCGGGGATGTCGGCCAGTGTTTGGAACACGCCGAACACCCTTCCAACCGCGTAGAAGGGCAGATAAGCCAGCGCGTTGAGATAGAAGAACAAAGTCGGGTAGTTGAAGAAGTGCGGGTTGAGGTCACCCGTCTTGACGATGTGTTGGGCAATGGCGACATAGCCCGGCTCATCGGGATGATACAGATAGGGTAGGCCGAAGTTGATCCCCCACAGGCGCAGCACGACGGCTATCAACGTGATGGCCGTCAGCGCCAACCCTGCGCCGGTCAAAC
>CAZEPA010000121.1:0-9801 GCA_964513955.1 uncultured Anaerolineae bacterium
GGTGCCGTATTGGAACTCTGGCGGCATACCGGGCACCTGAGTGACGATGACGTACAGATGATAGGGCAGCGCCATGGTCTGATCGAGCGGAGAACGCGGCAGCCGCGGCAGATAAAACGCCGCGACCGTGAAGAGGATGGGCGCGGTCTCGCCTGCGGCGCGCAGCAGCCCGAGAATCACACCGGTGATGATGCCGGGCAGCGCCTGCGGCAGCACGACCGTGCGAGTCGCCTGCCAGCGCGTGCCGCCCAGGCTGGCGCTGACCGTGCGGAACTCGACCGGCACGGCCCGCAGCGCCTCTTCGGCGGTGCTGATGATCACGGGCAGCGTCATGATCGCCAACGTCAGCGAGCCGGCCAAGATCGAAGTGCCGAAACGTAGAAAGAGCACGAAGAGCCCCAGCCCAAACAACCCGTAGACCACCGATGGAATGCCGGCCAGGTTGACTACGGCCAGGCGGATCGCGCGTGTCAGCCAGGTGTCGCGGGCATATTCGGCCAGGTAGATGGCGCCGGCCACGCCGACAGGGATCGCGGCCGCCGCCGTACCCAGGGTCAGCAGCAGCGTACCGATGATCGCCGGAAAGATGCCGCCGGCCTTCATGCCATTCCGGGGCATGGCGGTCAGGAATTCCCAGTTGATGGCGCTCATGCCGCGCGCCAGAATCGCCCCGATGACGAGCAATATGGGCAGCACGACCGCGAGCGCGGCCACGGTGAGCAGCGCGTACCCCGCGCGCTCGATTCGCTGGCGACGAATGGGGTTTGTCTTCATCGCAGTCCTCCTCGCCGCCGTTTCTGGAAGATGGCCGAGGCGGCCGCTAAATTGATCGCAAAGGTCAGCAGGAATAGGAGGATGCCGATGCCAAAAAGGACGTGATAGTGCGTACTGCCCTGAGCCACCTCGCCCATCTCCGCGGCGATCGTGGCGGTCATCGTGCGCACAGGGCGGAAGAGAGAGTCGAGGGAGAACGGCAGCCGCGCGGCGTTGCCTGTCACCATCATCACGGCCATCGTCTCGCCAATGGCTCTCCCCATGCCCAACATCACCGCGGTCAAGATGCCGGAACGGCCGGCCGGCACGACCACACGCCAGATTGTTTGCCACTTGGTCGCGCCCATGGCAAGGGCCGCGTCGCGGTAGCTCTTGGGCACCGCGTCGAGCGCATCTTCGGCCACGCTGATCATGGTGGGCAGCGCCATATACGCCAAAACCAGCGCGCCCGTGAAAGCCGTCAGCCCGGTGGGCGCGCCGAGGACCTGGCGGACGAGCGGCGCCAGCACGATGACGCCGAAAAAGCCCAGCACCACGGATGGGATGCCCGCCAATACCTCGATCATGGGCTTGAGCAGATCGCGCGCCCATGGGGGCGCCACCTCGCGTACGAACACCGCGGTCGCCAGCCCCAACGGCAGCGCGATAAGGATCGCTGTCACCGTCACCAGCAACGAACCAAGAATGAGCGGCAGTACACCAAACAAGTCGAACGTGGGGTACCAGCGGGCGCCGAACAGGTTGGCTGCATCCACCGTGAAGAACGCGGGCAAACCTTCGCGCAGCAGAAAGAGAAAAATGAGCAAAACGAAGGCAACCGTCGAGAAGCCCAAGACGCGAATCAGGGTTTCGACGGCAAATTCACTCCAGCGGGCGTAAAATGACCTGAACATGGCAAACCTATTTGAGCGGCACAAACCCTAGCTCCACGACCAACTCTTGTCCGTCATGCACGATCCAATCCAGGTAATCTTTCACCTGACCAGTGGGCTGACCAGCCGTGACCATGAAGAGGGGACGAGAGATCGGATAGGAGCCATCGTTGACGGTGGCAACGGATGGTTTGACGTAGGGACTGCCGGAGTCAGGCGCCACCGCGATCATCTTCTGATCTGAGGTGACATAACCCAGGCCGTCGTAGCCGAGTGCGTTGGGGTTCTGGCGCACCTCAACGCTGATCCCTTCGGACGACGGCATCAGGAGCGTATCCGGCGAGAAGAGCAGATCGTTCTTTTTGCCCAGTCGCAGCACGTTTTCCAAGAAGTAGACGTACGTGCCAGAGTTTGACTCGCGCGACAGCAGCACGATCGGCCGATCCTCGCCGCCCACCTGCTGCCAATTCGTGATCTTGCCCTGGTAGATGTCGGAGAGCTGCGGCAGGGTCAGCCCGTTGACCGGGTTGGCAGGGTTGACGACGATCGCGATGGCGTCCCGCGCCACGGCGAATTCGACCGGCGTGATGCCATTCTTCCGCGCGGCATCGAACTCTTCCTTTTTCAAGGCTCGCGACGCGTTGGCAATGTCGGTCGTGCCATTGATCAACGCCGCAATTCCGGTGCCAGACCCGCCCCCAGTCACCGAAATCCGCACGCCGGGGTGTTCAGGCATATAACGCTCAGCCCAGGCCAGCGCCAGGTTGACCAGCGTGTCGGAGCCAGTGTTCTGAATGGCGTGGGCGACCGGAGTAGCGGCTCCGTCCGCCGTGGCGGCGCGCGACGCGCATCCAGGCAGCAGCGAGAGCAGACTCAGCGCCAGCATTGCCAGCGCCCCCCAAAATCGTTTTCTAGACATTCCTCCTCCGGTGAAAGGGATGACAAGCGTTGCTGGCACAGGTCTGCTTTCGTGACCATGCCAGCCGCGTATCAGGGAGCCTTGCCTCCTCCGATGAGATTTTCTGCGGCATAGTTCTATTATAATCTTTCTGATCGTATACGCTACTACTGCCCCGCGGCTGCGTAGATGCTGGACGCGCCTCGTGCTGCGTTGGCAAGAAAAGCCGTCGCCGCACACCCTGGCCCGAATTATCATGGACATCTGCCGACTTGACAAAAAAGAATGCGACAGCATGTACTCGCATCAACGTGCACTGAATTTGACGTATTCCTATATAGGAATATAATACCAGCATGGCACGCTTAGCGACAACTTCGGACGCCTTCAACGCCGTGGCGGAACCACAGCGCCGTCAAATTCTTGACCTGCTGGCACAAGGCGAGCGATCAGTGAATGAGATCGCCGCCTTGCTCGAGCTCAAGCAGCCGCAAGTCTCCAAGCACCTGCGGGTCTTACGCGAGGTGGAACTGGTCACGGTGCGCGAGTCCGGACAGCAGCGGCTGTATCGGCTGCACGGCGAAGGGCTGAAGCCGATACACGATTGGGTCAAGCCATTTGAGCACTTGTGGCGTGAGCGGCTTGATCCCCTGGCCGATTATCTCAAGGAATTGCAGACACAAGAGAAGGAGAAGTGAAATGGACGCAGCCAATGACGCCCCGAAGTCCGATCACCTGCAGAAACGAAACCTTGTCATCACGCGTCTCTTCGACGCCCCCCTGGCGTTGGTATGGAAAGCCTGGAGCGATCCCGACATTATCAAGCAATGGTGGGGCCCCAAATACTTCACCTGTCCCAGCGCCGAGATTGATTTTCAAGAAGGCGGCAGATCGCTTGTCTGCATGCGGGCGCCCGCGGAATTTGGCGGCCAGGATATGTACAGCACGTGGACCTATACCAAAATCACGCCGATGGCCCGCATCGAATACATCCACAACCTGGCCGACAAAGATGGCAACAACGTGGACCCCGTGCAGATGGGGCTGCCTGCCGACTTCCCGCAGGGCCAGCTTCAAGTCATCACCTTCAAGGCCGTGGGTGACCACAAGACCGAGCTGACCGTGACCGAATATGGTTGGGCGGAAGGCCACATGATGGAGATGTCTAGAATGGGCATGGAGCAGTGTCTCGATAAGATGGCGGTCATCTTTGGCTAAATCGAATCGCATGGCGCTTGCGCGGCTGGTGAATCAAGGCATTGCCTTCCCAACGTTGGCCGAGGCTGGCGATGTCGTCGCCTGGTTGGGTGCACTGCAGGCGCAGGATTTTGTCGGGACGCTGTGGGCGATTGGCCTGCGCATGGCCGACGCAACCGAGCGCGGCATCGAACAGGCGATAGCCGAGCGGACTGTGGTGCGCACCTGGCCGATGCGCGGCACGCTGCATTTTGTGGCCGCCAACGACGTGCGCTGGATGCTGGCGCTGCTCGCGCCGCGGGAGATTGCCAGCAGCGCCGGCCGCTCTCGCCAGCTTGAATTGGATGCCGCGACGTTTGCGCGCAGTCAAGAGGTGTTTGCCCAGGCGCTTCAGGGCGGCAAGCAGCTCACGCGCGATGAAATGCTGCAAGCGTTGGAGCAAGCAGGCATTGCGACGACTGGCCAGCGTGGCTACCATCTCCTCGTGCGGTCGGCGCAAGATGGGCTGATCTGCTTTGGATCGAGACGTGGAAAACAGCATACGTTTGTGCTGCTCGACGATTGGATTCCACCGACGCAGCCCCTGGCGCGCGACGAGGCGCTGGTTGAATTGACCAGGCGCTATTTCCGCAGCCATGGGCCGGCTACCGCGCAAGATTTGATGCGCTGGGCAGGGCTGACCGCGGCTGAGGTCAAGAGAGGCCTGGAGGCGGCCGGGCAGGAGCTGCTCCAGGAAACCATCGCCGGCCGTGCGTACTGGATGACGACCAACTCGCCGGCTCTGGGGAGTGAAACGCAGTCGGTGTATCTTCTGCCTGGCTTCGACGAATATCTACTCGGCTATGGTGATCGCAGCGCCATGCTCGATCCAGCCTACGCGCAACGCATCTGCCCCGGCGACAACGGCATGTTCATCCCCACCCTGGTGATCGGCGGCGAGGTGACAGGGACCTGGAAACGCACCCTCAAGAAGCATGCCGTCGTCATCGAAGTAGCCCCCTTCCGGCCTTTGAACCCCGCCGAGACTCAGATGCTCAGCGTCGCCGCAGACCGCTATGGTGAATTTCTGGGTGTGCCAGCCTTGTTGCATTACCCCAGCAGTCCCTGATCCGGCAAGCCGGAGCCAAATGCCTCAACTTTGCGTCTGATCTGTCGTTTCTTTGTGTTCTCCGTGCTCCTTGTGGTTGAATGTGTGCTCCATTTGGAACCTCGGATGCGAGCGCGCAGCAGTTGACAAGCCAGAACAAAGGTTCTATAATCTACCCCTCTCTGTTACCGAATCTAGGCAACCACTTGAGGTAAACGATGACCGCCCATATTCAGACTGAACATTTCACCAACACGCTTTACGTCCTGCTCGACGAAACCTTTGACAATGTGCATGGCTATTATCTCGATAAGGGCACATCCTTGTTTGAAACACTCGGGACGATCTCGGCCGAGGAAGCGTCTGTTCCGGTGGGCGGCAAGTGTGCAACGCTGGCTGCCCAGGTCAAGCACGTTGCTTTTTACCTCGACGTGCTGGAGAAGAGCGTGCGCACGCAGCAATTCGAACGCCAGGACTGGGGCAAGATCTGGCGCGAGACGACTGCCGTCACACCTGAGGAATGGGACGCGCTGAAGTTGGCGCTGCGCGTGAGTTACGAACGCATCAAGGCGCTGATCAACGATACGCCAGCGTGGTCGAGTGAAACACAAATCGGCGGCGCGATGGCGACTATCGTGCACACGGCGTATCATTTAGGCGAGATTCGGCAGGCCTTGTGCACCCTGCGGCAGTAGTCTGAGAAAAGTCGGCCCCTGCCCCGGACGGCCCGGCGCGATAGAAAGGTGAAAGGTATGAACCTGTCCGATCGTCAACGTTCGTTCTTGGAAAGCAATCACTCAGCGGCGATGATCACCATCGGCGAGGACGGCGCGCCGCGCGCGGTGCGCGTCGGCGTTGCGCTCGTTGACGGAAAGCTGTGGAGCAGCGGAACGCAGGACCGGGTGCGCACCGCCAGGCTGCGTCGCGACCCTCGCGGCACGCTGTTCGTCTTCGATGCCGCCTGGGGGTGGTTGACCCTGGAAACGACCGTGCGTTTGATTGAAGGAGCCGACGCGGCCAAGATGAACTTGCTTCTCTTCCAGCAAATGCAGAACCGTCCGACGGGGAATCTCAGTTGGTTCGGCAAGGAGCTTAGTCCCGAGGCGTTCATGCAAGTGATGGAGGAAGAGAATCGGCTGATCTACGAGTTCGAAGTCATTCGCGGCTACGGCATGGTGTAGTTCAGCCACAGACACGATGACAATCCGTGTCGCTGGAGGTCTTGAGGTTATCGGGCAGCAACCGCTCAAGCGGGACGCCGTCGCAAGCAAAAGCGATTGAAATCGCGTCTCGTGGGCGTACCGTCGCGCGTCCACTAGCCGCCATACCGGTCGGCGTCAGGCCGACCTTGTGGCGGAACGCCCTTTCGGCCCGAATTCATTCGGCGGCTGCTATCGGTGCAGGGCTCCGGAGCAGTCACCATACAATCACGTGAAGGGAGCAACTTATGAGCAGCGTACGTGTACTGGTTGGGACGCGCAAAGGCGCGTTCGTTCTGACGTCGGACGAGCGGCGCCAGGAATGGAACGTCGCCGGCCCTCACTTTGCCGGCTGGGAAATCTACCACGTCAAGGGGTCGCCTGCTGACCCGAATCGGTTGTATGCCTCGCAATCCACCGGCTGGTTCGGGCAGCTGATTCAACGCTCAAACGATGGCGGCCTGTCGTGGGAGCCGGTGGGCAATGAGTTTGCCTACCAGGGCGTTCCCGGTACGCACATGTGGTACGACGGCACGCCGCATCCGTGGGAGTTCAAACGCGTTTGGCGTCTCGAACCGTCGCTCACTGACCCGGACACGGTCTACGCCGGGGTGGAAGACGCCGCCATGTTCCGTTCAGGCGACGGCGGGAAGACATGGCAGGAGCTGGCCGGGCTGCGCAGCGCCAAGGGGCATCTTTGGCAGCCAGGCGCCGGCGGTCTGTGTCTGCACACGATCGTGCTGGATCCGAGCGATCCGCAGCGCATTTTCATCGCCATCTCAGCCGCGGGCGCGTTCCGCACCGATGACGGCGGCGAGACGTGGAAGCCCATCAACCACGGTCTTAACTCACCGTTCGAACTCCCTGATCCGAGTGCGGAGGTAGGCCACTGCGTTCACAGCATCGCCATGCATCCCAGCCGACCGGGCGTGCTCTTCATGCAGAAGCATTGGGACGTCATGCGCAGCGATGACGCCGGCGAGATGTGGCATGAGGTCAGTGGGAACTTGCCAACGGACTTTGGTTTTCCCATTGCTATGCACGCGCATGAGCCGGACACTGTCTATGTCGTGCCGATCAAGAGCGACTCGGAGCATTTTCCGCTGGACGGCAAGCTGCGCGTCTATCGCAGCCGCACGGGCGGCAATGAATGGGAGGCGCTCACGAATGGCCTGCCCCAAAGCAACTGCTACGTCAACGTGCTGCGTAGCGCGCTGGCCGTGGACTCCCTCCCGTCGTGCGGCGTGTACTTTGGCACCACCGGCGGGCAGGTCTATGCATCGGCCGATTCCGGCGACAGTTGGGCGCCCATCGTACACGATCTCCCGGCCGTGCTCTCGGTCTCTGTCCAAACCCTGCTATGATACGCGTCGTTCTCCCACACCATCTGCGCACGTTGGCTAACGTGCGCAAGGAGGTCGAGCTGCAGGTGGAAGAGCCGATTACCCAGCGCGCGATTTTGGACGCTCTGGAGGCGAAGTATCCGGTGCTGCGTGGAACGATCCGCGACCACGCCACGCAGCGGCGCCGTTCGCTGGTGCGGTTCTTTGCCTGCGGGCAAGACTTGTCACATGAGGCTGCGGACGCGCAGCTGCCGGCCGCAGTCGCCGCAGGCGCCGAACCATTTTTGATCGTTGGCGCAATGGCGGGCGGCTAGCAGAACAAAAGAGAAGTTGCGGTGCATGCGGGGAGAAGGAAGCTGGTTGGGAGGTTGACACAGATCATGATGTGTTATATGATATCCTCAGAAATATCAAAAGTGAGGTAAACCATGTCACGCTATCCCTTGAACCTGCCTCAACAACTAAAACAGGAAGCAGAAGCCTGGGCACAAAAGCAGGGCGTTTCGCTTAACCAGTTCATTCTCTGGGCCACCGCCGAGAAAATCGGCGCGCTCAAGCAGCAGTTGGACGACCCTCGCTTCCCACAGGTGACCTATCGTCGCGGCGCCAGTGGTATCCCGGCGCCGGTGTTGCGGGGAACCGGCATCCGTGTACAGGCCGCTGCGATTGCTGGCGAGCAGTGGGGTATGACACCGGCTGAACTCGCCAATGAATACGGCGTACCGGTGAAACAGATCGAAGAGGCGCTGGCCTTCGCTCGCGCCCATCGTCAGGAAATCGAGACGCATTTGACGCTGGAAGCGCGCATGAGCGCGGCCGAGGCGCATGGCTAAGCCCCGACTCCATCTCGACGCTGATGCATCGTACCGCACTTTGCAGAAAGTGTTGGGGGAGCGGGGACACGACGTCACGCGCACACCCTGCGAGTGGATGCTGTTGGATGCCAGCGACGAGCAACAACTGCTAGGCGCTACCGCCCAGCGACGCTGCATCTTCACGTGCAATATCGCCGACTTCATGCGACTGGCCCGAAAATATCCAGGACACGGCGGTATCGTGTTGGCCAACCAGCAGGACTGGACGCTTTCGGATTTGATTGCAGCCCTTGACGATATGCTTTCGAACACCAGCGCGGCGGACTGGCCCGGACAGGTGCGCTGGCTCAACCAGTGGCGCAACACGAATACACGATTGTGAGACTGCGCAGACGGGTAAGATCTTCGGGTAGTTGGCGTAGACTTCCGAGGTCTTGAAGACTTCGGAAGTCTGGCGCCTAGTCCTTCAGTGCGGCGTCCACTTCATCCAAGTGTTCGTTGCGGTGCAGCGCACGCACGACCCAGCGCTGATTGTAGGCATGGATTTCTTCGAGCAAGGCGGGCGCATAGCTTTCCAGCCGTGCGTCCAATGCCAGCGCGGTTTCGATGGCGATTTCCGCTGCGCGCCGCGGCGGGATCGCGGCCCAGAGCGGCAGCGACAAGTCGTTCACGAAAATATCAATCTGCGGGATGAACAGCGCGCCGTCACGTTCGGTCATGTCCAGGACGTACAGCACGCGGCGATCCCAAAAGGCCAGGTGCGCCAACACGATCGCCGCCGTCCAGTGTTCGCCCACCGGGTGCTGCATGTCCGCATCGCTTAATTGCGCGGCCAGCGCGCGGATGCGTTCGGTTGACGCGCGATTGCGCTCGACAAAAGAGCGGTCCAGTGCCATAGAGAATCTCCTTTCACGCAATGAATACAGTCAGAGCGTGGCCTACCGCGGCCCGTGCGCGCGTTCGTAGTCCAGCACCTCTTTGAACGCTGCTTCCACGGGCCGTTCGTTCCAGCCCAATTCGCGCCTGGCCTTCTCCGCGCTGGCCCAGAAGGTGTAGTCAGCCAGCGTGGCCAGCACCTCGGCCGAAAAAGGCGTCTTCAGCCCCAGCGGTTCCACCGCGCCCATCAGCCTGGCGCTGGCGCTGGCCGCCCAGGCAGGCGCCCACATGCGCGTGGCTGGAATGCCGGCGATGGTCTGACATAGCTCAAAGACCTGGCGGTAAGTCATACTGGGGCCAGCCAGAATATAGCTCTGACCGGGCCGGCCTTTTTCCAGGGCCAGCGCGTGGCCTTCAGCAATGTCCGCGACGTGAGCGAAGGTGGCGCCTGACTTGGCGCCAAACATGACAGGCATGCGTCGCAGATAGTAGCGGAAGATGTCGCTGAGCGGGCTGACGTCCCCAGGGCCGATCACGCCGCCGGGCTGCACGATGATGACCGGCGCGCCCCTTTGCTGCAAAGGCACGGCCACCTCATAGTGCGCGGCCCATTTGGTGCGCTCATAGTCTCAGGCCATGTCATCCTTGCCCACCCGATAGGTTTCGTCAACGATCTTGCCGTGTGTATTACCGAACACGCCGACCGTGCTGGTGTGAACGATCTTCGGCACGCCCAGCTC
>CAZEPA010000122.1:0-2573 GCA_964513955.1 uncultured Anaerolineae bacterium
CGCCGGGCCTGGCCGCGCAGCGCCTCATGCTGGCGATGCCGGCCCACGTGCGCGACATCGGTTTCGCGGCCAGTTGGCAGACACAAGAGCTGCCGTCCGGCCGCGTCTCGATCTTCACGGCGCAGGTTGGCGCGCACAAACAAGAAGGCCCGCCGTCAAGCGATGCGGCGGGCCTTGATCTTATTTAGGCCGGTTTTTCAACGCCAGGGGAGTCCGCAGGGTCAGGAGGCGCCGAAGGGGCGGCCGGTTCAGGTAGAGGCGACGCGGCGGGCGGCGTCGGCGGCGTGGTCGTCACGATGGCCGCGGTCCCATCCTGCGGGTGAATGACGGCTGTGCTGGGCGCGGCTGGCGTGTCCCCTGGCGCCGGCAGCGGGGGCAACGTCAGATCAGCCGCAGGCAACGTGCGGCTGCCCCGCCTGGTGAAGCCGCGCACGAGCAGGAAGATGCCCAGCGCCACGAGCAGCGCCGGCCACCACTTTGCCACAAGCAGCGCCGGCCCGCCCGTGGCACTGCTGAAGACAAAAGTGAAGAGGCCAAACGCGATCAGCGCGGTGGCCGGCACCAGCGCCCACCAGACCTCGCGCTTGAGCGGACCAAGCAGGTAGACGAAGAGGAACACTACCCCCATGCCGATGAACAGCGTGGCGCTGAGCACGTTGGGCTTGATCTGAAGGGTGCTCAGGGCGGTCGTGGCGCTGACGAGCAGGAGCACGCCGCCGGGAATGACGGCCCACCAGCGGTGGCGGTCGAGCAGGAAGATGACAGCAAAAGCCAGAGCGACCCCGAAGAACAGGATGGCGCCGAGCATCTCGCCCGCCAGGGTGGTCTGCGTAGTCAGAAAAATGATCACGCCGGTCGTCAACAGGGTGAAGGCGGGAATGATCGGCCACCAGCGAACGACATCACGAACAAAAAGGACCAGAAAGGCAATTCCGCCGACCGCAAAGAGACCGGCAAGGATGTACTGCCAGACGGGAGCGTAGGGATCAAGCGTCCCCGAATTGACAAGCAGTAAGAAAACGCCAGCCAGGAAGATGCCGACGCCCCACAGAAGCGTGTTGCGCTTAGCCGTGCCCTCGTTAGGTGTCGTTGTCATCGGCTAACGCCCACGGCTGAGAGAGAAACCATTGCGCAAGAGCACACCCACGCCGACCAGGATCAGCACCAGCGGCCACAAGCGTCCAATCCACGCCATTTGTTCCACGGCGCCGGCCAGCAGGAAAAGGCCGATGATCGCCAGGACACCGGCCGGAATGAGCGCCCACCAAAACTGCTGATGGAGGTTGCGCAGCGCGCCTTGCAGGTAGACGAGGCCAAAGGTAAAGGCCAGGCCCAACATCATAGCCGCGCCGCCGGCGTCACCCGATAGCAGCACAAGCGCCAGGCTGGCCATGACGCCGCCAGGGATGATAGCCCACCAGTTGACCGCCGGTTGGCTGAGATAGACCACCAGAAAGGCCGCCGCAATGGCGCCGAACAGAACCGACGGCAGCCACTCGCCTTCCAAACCGGCGCCGCTGAGCAAAATGAGCGCGCCGACGCCAACCAGGGTCAAGCCCGGAATGATGGGCCACCAATGCTGCCGGTTTCCCAAGTAGAGGGCGACGAAGACCAGGCCGCCGACCACAAAAAAGAGGCCCCACACCGTCGGGCCGAGGTCCCCGAAGATGTCAAAATTGACCAAGAGGAGGAAGAAACCACCGAGCAGCAGCAGGCCGCCCAGAATGAGATTTGTGCGCTGATTAACCACGTTCAAACTCCTTCCCATAGAGTGCTTTCCTTGCCGATTGGGCGCCGGCAGGTCACGAACCGACAAGCCACGGGTTTGTCAGACGAATTTCAGACATGAGGGGGATCAACGGGAAGATCGGGGCGCGGCGTCGGAGCGGGGGGCGCAGACGGGGAAGTAGGAGAAGCCTGGCGCCTGGCCTGCCACGACCCAATGGTTTGCCAGCCAAAGAGCAGGACCAGCGCGCTCCATGCGCCAATCTCCCACCAAGAGCGGCTGGTGCTGGCCAGTCCGGCCGCAAACAACATCATGCCCAGGTTGAAGGGGATCTGGAACAGGGGCAACCGCAGGGCCGCCATGAAACGCTGGTGATTGACCCCAGCCCACCAATCGGCGTAACTCAGAGCCGCCAGGATTACGGCCAGGCCCAAGATCCAGAGTGCGTTCTTCGCCACGCCAACCCAATCAATCAGGTTCATCGTCCCTCACTCACTGCCTAATACGCAGGACACGCGTCCAGGTTGCGCCACGGTTGGGGAATTGCCGGCGAAGCCCTCTACCTCAGCCAATGCCGTTGTCACCAATACGCTGCGCCTTGCAGGTCTGCTCCCACGTCAGAGTCAGTTCAACGGGCACACTGACCCGACTCTGCAACCAGGGCGGCCGTCTAGGCAAGCTGTGGCCCAGCGCCAGGGTTTCCGGCCAAATACGGTTCCTGAAATGCGGCGGCATCAATTTCGATGCCAAACTGCACATTTGATTCAGCAAAATAGCCGGGCAGCCGCCGCTGGTTGAGGTCCGCTGCAATGAACGTCGCCCATGCATGATGATCGGAGGGTTCTAC
>CAZEPA010000122.1:2583-9770 GCA_964513955.1 uncultured Anaerolineae bacterium
CCCACACCCGCAAATTGTAACATGCGTTCGTAAACGATTAAATATGCAAAATCACATGGAAAGGCCCTGCCAGGCCCCCATTGAGATGCGGATGGCGCGGAGAATACAAAAACGGCCGGGGAGTCCTCGCAGAAGAGGAGGCCTCCCGGCCGTGGCTTGATCGCAGCCGCGCGCAGCGTGAGCCGCGCCTGGGGGCTTTGCTAGATGAGGAGCACACCCGTAATGAGCAGTGCAAAGACCGTCGGCACCGCAAAGACAAAGGTGTAAAGTCGCGTGTCGAACTTCAGGTGCATGTAATACATGACGACCAGAGCTAGTTTGGCAAAAGCAAACGTCAAGAGGATGACCACCTGACCGCCTTTTGGAATAGGCAAGAAGGTGACCCCGATCTCCATAAACGTCAGGGCCGCCAGCGCGAGGTACACAGCGACATAGTTGGGCTTGGCATGTTCTTCATGAACCACAGCCGAGAGCTGAGATGCGTTTTCATTCATGGTGTTGTTTTCTCCCATGCCTCAGATCAGGTAGACGATCACGAACAGGATGATCCACACGATGTCCACGAAATGCCAGTAAAGGCCAAAGATTTCCAGGCTCATATTATAGGTAGCGCTGAAGCGGCCTCGAAATGCCTGCACAATGATCCCCACCAGCCACAGCAGCCCAATAAGAACGTGCGTACCATGAAAACCGGTCAAGGTGAAGAAAACCGTGCCGAACATGTTGCTGTTGATGGTCAGGCCCTCTTCGAAGAGCTTGAAATACTCGATCATCTGCACGCTGAGGAACGTGCCGCCAAACAACAAGGAGATGAGCAGCCACAAACGCAGTTTAGCTTGATCGTTGCGCTGCGCCGCGGCCAGGGCCAACACGACCGTCATGCTGCTGGTGAGCAGAACGAAGGTGTTGAATGCCGTCAACGGAATGTTCAATACGTGATTGGCATCTGCCGGGCCGCGTAGCCGATACATCAAAAAGGCGGCGATCAGTGCGCTGAAGAACATCACTTCGGATGCCAAAAAAATCCACATTCCCAGCTTTGGGGTGTTGACTGGCAGCAGGCTTTCGGGCGACCTCTGAGCGGGCGTGGTCGAGGCTTGGGCCATACGATTGACTCCTTGAAAAACTGGTCTCTGGTTTAGGTACGGGTCAGGGCACGCGCTGAAAATAGTCACCAATGACGTAGGGCTAATAATAACCAGATTTGCCCCTCTTGTCAAAACGCCGAGTACACTTTGTTCCTATTCGCACTTATCACCAGTTTTTGACAAGGCGCGGCCTGTATGTTAGCATGTGTTGCCCGTACCAATGACGTACACGAAAACGAATGACTTGCGTGACCCGTGAAATCATTTTTTGTGAATAATCTCACAGTCTTGGGAGTAGCCATCCTATGAGCACGAGCTACCGCTTGCGTGCAGCCTATCTATACTTCGCCCATCCAACGCCCATCCTGCCTGACCAATGGTCTCGCAACGTCTTGGGGAGTCTGTACCCTGAGCTAGACCTGGATGCAGTGCGCATCGTGGGCCGTACGGTGGGCAGCCTGCCCACCCAGGCCCAAGTTGATGCCAACATGGAAGAAGCAGGTTATGGAAAGCCGACGTACGAATGGAATCGGCGATCCATCACCGATTCAACAGGGCAGTCGGTCATCCTGGTTGAAGTTTACGAGGCGCCGGTGCCCATCGCGCCGCCGGTTGACATGACCGACACGCGCACCCCGCCGTTCACGCGGCGCGATCTGATCGCCGGCGCGTTGGCCGGGGTGGGCGGCGGTTTAGCCATGGGCTTGCTGGCGATGCTCGTCGGCCTGTTCGACCGTTCAGGCTCTATGAGCGTCTGGGCGCCGCTCAACCAGATTGCCAGCGCGATTCTTGGCCCCAGCGTCGTCGGACCGCAGTTCAACTTCATGACCGCCCTGGTTGGCTCCGTTTTCCACTTTGGACTCTCAGCCGTTCTCGGCATGGTCTTCGCGGTAGTCTATCACGCCATCCTGCGCTTACCGCGCGGGCTTGGCGCACCCGTGGCCGCGGGCGCGATTTACGGCCTGATCGTCTACTTCCTGGCCGACCTGCTTTTGCCCGTGCTGGCGCCGGCCATGGCGTTTGCGGCCAAACCAGGCTTCATCGCGGGACACATGGTTTTCGGCCTCATCATCGGCATCGTCTACTCTCGCTTGCGCCCTAATTTCTCCAGCCTGCTGGTGGTCATCGCTTCGATGATCTTCATGGGCGCTGGCGTCGTAGTCACGTCGCTCAATCTCTTCATGCCGGTGCAGGCGTCTACACAAGCGATTGCTGTTGATTCCCTCTTCAACTTGATGATGGGCATCGCCACGGTCATCTTCCTCATTGTACAGGCCGGCCTGCTGTATGCCATGCTTCAGTTCCGCCGCAAGCCGGGCGACAATGAAGATGGGCCGCCCATTCACGGCAATAACACACTTGAAATCATCTGGACGGCCGTGCCCGCCGTCATCGTTATTGTCATCGGCTTCTTGAGCTATCAGACCTTTGCCAGTGAGCGCGCCTTTGCCAAGACCGACATGGTGGTTGAGGTAACCGGCCAGCAGTTTTTCTGGACTTTCTACTACCCAGAACAGGACATCACCGTTCAGAATGAGCTCGTGGTGCCTGTGAATCAACCAGTGCAATATCGCCTCAAGGCCAAGGATGTGCTGCACGCCTTCTGGGTGCCCGATTTTCGCATCAAACGCGACGCCATGCCCGATCGGGTCACCGACACGCGGGCGACGGCCTCCAAAGTGGGCGAATATGCCATTGTCTGCGCCGAACTATGCGGCGCCGGCCACGCGCAGATGCGCGGGAAAATCAGCGTGGTCTCCGCGGCCGATTTTGACGCTTGGGTTCAACAGCAAAAGAACAAGACAGTTGACACCAACGACCCCATCGCCTATGGCCGCAGCCTCTTCCAGAAAAATGGCTGCACCGCCTGTCATACGCTGGCTGATGCCGGCGGCGCTGGCCAAATCGGGCCTAATCTGAATCAAATCGGATCGGTCGCGGCCACCCGTGTGGCTGGCGAAACGGCCGACGAATACATCAGGACATCTATCATCAAACCGAACGCTTATATCGCGCCGCAGTGCCCTGCCGGCGCGTGTCCGGCGAATGTGATGCCGCAGACCTTCGGTAGCTCGCTATCTGAAGCGGAACTGACGGCGCTGGTTGCTTATCTGTCGAATCAGAAGTAAGCGAGGAGATCAACAAGATGGCACACGCACCTGCTTTACCGCAGAGTGGGCATGGCGCCGACCATGCCGAACACCATGAAGGCTTCGTGATGCATGGGGCCTGGAAGTGGTGGCACTATTTGACATTCAACACCGATCATAAGGTGATCGGTATTCAGTATATCACCGTCACGTTCTTGTTTTTCTTGCTGGGCGGCATCCTGGCCTTGATGGTGCGCACCGAGCTGGCGCAGCCAGGTCAAATTTATTCGGGCACCGAATACAATCGGTTGTTCACGATGCACGCCACCATCATGATCTTCTTGTGGGTGATCCCGGTGTTGGCGGGATTCGCCAACTATATCGTGCCTTTGCAGGTCGGCGCCGATGACATGGCGTTTCCTAAACTCAATGCGGTCAGCTTCTGGCTGCTCGTCATTGGCGGCCTGCTGCTGTGCTCGTCCTTCCTCGTGGGCGCGCCCGAGGCCGGTTGGACATCGTATCCGCCCCTTTCCCTGTTGGGCAGCGACGGCCAAACAATCTGGGCCATTTCCATCATCATCCTGGGCTTTTCGTCTATCTTCGGTGCGGTCAACTTCTTGACCACCGTCGTGCGCATGCGCACACCGGGCATGGGATGGTTCGAGCTGCCGCTCTTCACTTGGGGCATTGTCGCCACCTCGATCATTCAGATTCTGGGTACGCCCGTCATCGCCAGCGCGTTGTTCTTGTTGGCCATCGAGCGCATCTTCCACGCCAACTTCTTCAACGTCGCACAGGGCGGCGATCCCTTGATGTGGCAGCATCTGTTCTGGTTCTACTCGCACCCGGCTGTCTACGTCATGGTGCTGCCCGCCATGGGCATCGTCTCTGATGTGCTGCCAGTTTTCAGCCGCAAACCGATCTTCGGCTACAAGGCCATCGCCTTCTCCAGCCTGGCCATTTGCTTCCTCGGCTTCACCGTCTGGGCGCACCACATGTTCACCAGCGGTATGAACCCCTGGATGACCGTGCCCTTCATGATTACCTCCATGATCATTGCCGTCCCCACCGGCGTCAAGATCTTTGGTTGGCTGGGCACCATTTGGCAAGGCAAGCTGCGTTTCACCAGCGCGATGATGTTCGCCCTGGGCTTCATCTCCTTGTTCGTCTTGGGCGGTATCAGCGGGGTCATCTTGGCTTCGGTGCCCGTGGACATCCATGTGCACGACACCTACTTCGTGGTCGCACACTTACACTATGTGCTGTTCGGCGGCAGCGTCACCGCGATCTACGCGGGCATCTACTACTGGTTCCCCAAGATCACCGGCCGTAAGCTGAACGAGTCCTGGGGCAAACTGCACTTCTGGCTGCACTTCATCGGCTTTCACACGACGTTCCTGGTGATGCACGTCTCCGGCCTATTGGGTATGCCGCGCCGCGTGGCCGATTATGATCCGCAGTTCGCCACGTTGAACCTGATTTCGACCATCGGCGCCTTCCTCCTCGGCGCCTCCACGCTCCCCTTCCTGTGGAATGTGCTGATCAGCCTCCGCAAGGGCGAAGTGGCCGGCGACAATCCCTGGGATGCCAAAACCCTGGAATGGCAAACCTCGTCGCCGCCGTCTATCTTCAACTGGGACGAAACCCATCAACCTCACGTGGGCGGCGGCCCGTACGATTACGGTCGCCACGTGCTGACCGGCGGGGCCGCGACCGCTGCGCACGGCGCAGACTAGGGCAATCTCGCACCTGCTCAGGCGGCCGCCGGCATTGAGCGCCTGAGCAGGTGCGACGGCGCACCGCCTGAGCAGTGACAGCATCTTCATGAGTTGCCGCCGGCTAGATTTTGCGCAGGAGAGCGTCAGGGCCTTTGTGTTTCTTGTCACAAAACCCCCTGCGTAGTACAATGAACCAAGATGAACGATGAATGGCGAACGCGAACTTGAATTCACGTTCATCATTCATCGTTTGTATTCTGGGGGTCTCTCGTGCCAATTCGTTTGATCGTCGCCGAGACCGGCCACATGCGCTGGTTTCGTCAACTGTCGCTGTGGACGGCGGTTCTGGCCTGGGTTGTCATTGTGCTTGGCGGTTTGGTGCGCGCCACCGGTTCCACGCTTGGGTGTCGCACCTGGCCGCTGTGTAACGGAGGCCTGGCGTTCACCATCGCGCCAGGTGGTTTGACCGATTTGTGGCATCGCCTGGCCGCAGTGATCCTCACGCTGATGCTCCTCCTGCTTCTGCGGATCACCCTGGCCAATCGAGAGCACTTGCATCGGCTTTCTCCCCGCCTGCTGACCCTCACCCTGGCCGCGGTCGTCCTGCAGACGTTGGTTGGTGCATTTTTGACAGCCTCACCTACGCCAACCCTATGGGCCTGGATCCATACTGCGCTGGCCGCGCTCAGCCTTGGCCTGCTCACCGCCAGCACGCTGCTCGCCTGGCCGCGTACGCGCAACCGCGGCGCGATCCTGGCGCGCATGGTACAGACGCAAGAGGAGTATGGCGGTTTTAGCGCGTGGTTGACCCTGTCCACGGTGGCCGCGTTCATTCTCGTGCTGACCGGTGCGGCCGTCGCGCAGAGTCAGGCTGCCAGCGCGTGCCCGGCCTTCCCGCACTGCGGACCCAGTCAGGCTCCTGCCCTCTTGCAGTTCATCCAAATGCTGCATCGCGGCGCGGTTTTTGCCACGCTGATCGCTTTCCTGTGGCTCTCCTGGCGCTACGTCGGCATCCTGGGACGGAGAAGCCTCAGCGCACGGCGTTGGAATCGCGCCATGCTCATCCTCTTCGCCGCGCAAATCGGTTTGGGCGTGGCAAATGCGTTGTTCGTCATTCCCATTTGGGTCAACGTGGCGCACCTGGCCCTGGCGACGACGGTCTGGGCCGGATTCGTAGTCCTTTACACCCTTTACCACGAAGGCGTGCACGCGCAAGTCGTTGCGGGCGCAGAAGACCAGACCCCAAGCGCGCGCCGCGACACCGTTGGCTCCGTTCTCTTTTCCTATTTCTGGTTAGCGAAGCCTTACATCACCGTCCTGCTGCTCATCACGACCCTGGCCGCCATCTTGGTGGCAGCAGCTGGCCGCCCACCGTGGGGCTTGACCCTGTGGGCGCTGTTGGGCGGCGCTCTTTCGGCCTCATCCGCCAACACCATTAACGCGTATATTGAACGCGACAAGGACAAAATCATGCCGCGCACGCGGCGCCGTCCCCTGGCAACCGCGCGCATCGCTCCGATCAACGCGCTGATCTACGGCCTGGCGCTGGGCGTCCTCTCGGTGGTCGTTTTCCTTGTTTATGTCAATCTCTTGAGCGCCATTCTCTCGACCATTGCGCTGGTTTACTATGTCGTTGTCTACACCCTGTGGCTCAAGCCGCGCACCCCGTACAATATCGTCATCGGCGGCGCGGCGGGCGCGTTTCCGCCCATGATCGGCTGGACGGCCATCACCGGGCAGATTGATCCGCTGGCCATCATTCTCTTCGCCGTCGTTTTCTGCTGGACGCCGCCGCACACTTGGGCGCTGACCCTCCTGGCGCAGCGTGACTATACGATGGTCAACATCCCGATGTGGCCGGTCGTTCACGGGGAGGAAGACACTCGCAAACAAATCGTCGCTTACACCTGGCCGATGCTGGTTGTCACCATTCTGCCCGCCGTAGCGCGCCTGCTTGGCCCAATTTACCTGGTGGCCGCGGTTGTGCTGGGCGGCATTTTCTTGTACCTGGCGCTGCGTCTGCGCCAGGCCCGCACGAACGCCTCAGCTTTGAGTTTATACAAGTATTCAACGCTGTACCTTGCGCTGCTGTTTGCGGCCATGGTGGTAGATCGGGTGGTCTAGACGCCAGCCCGGTGATTGCGGGTCGCGGCCATAATGACAAAGTCCGCCCTGGTGGACGAAATCGGGAGACAGAGATGAAGCAACGAATGCAGAGAATGGCGGGCTGGATCATCGCGCTGGCGGCGGGCCGCGGTCTTTTACACTCGCTTCCCGTGCCCGCCTGCCGC
>CAZEPA010000123.1:0-257 GCA_964513955.1 uncultured Anaerolineae bacterium
CATTGATGTCGGCACGACCAAAGTCTGCGTATTGATCGGCGAACTGACCAGCGATGATGCGATTCATATTGTCGCCGTGGGCCAGGCGCCTTCGCGTGGATTGCGCCGCGGCGTTGTTGTCAACATCAGCGAGGCCACGGCCGCGATCGGCCAGGCGGTAGAGCAGGCCGAGGCCGCCGCTGGACACTCCATTGGCAGCGCATTTGTCAGCGTCGCTGGCAGCCTGTCCCTTTGTTGCCGGCACCGGGATCGGGGCC